>JABSSV010000360.1 GCA_013213875.1 Lysobacterales bacterium | reverse complement strand
CCTCATACCGTGCTGCCAGCTTAAAGGCGGACTGCCAGGTCTTAGCTCGCTTTTGCACGGGCGCAGCGGCTGGATACCCGCGATGCCTTCCAGGCCTACATCGATGCTTTTCCCCGTGGTCAGCATATCGCGGAGGCGCTGCAAGCACTGGAAGACCGCACCTTATTGGCTGGCAAGCCCTTTCGGGATTGCGCCCTGTGTCCGGAAATGCGCGTCATGCCCACGGGGCGGTTTATGCAGGGCGCAAGCCCCGACGATGCGCTCGCCCTGGAACAGGAACAGCCGGCCCGGGTTGTGGCCATCACGCGGCCCTTCGCAGTCGGTATTTTTGAAGTGACCATGAGTCAGTGGGATGCCTGTTTCGAGGCGGGCGGTTGCAGCTATCGCCCACCGGACAACGGCTGGGGGCGTAATGATCGGCCGGTGATTATGGTGTCCTGGAATGACGCTCAGGAAT
The DNA here is from genome assembly GCA_013213875.1 of Lysobacterales bacterium. Lineage (GTDB taxonomy): Bacteria > Pseudomonadota > Gammaproteobacteria > Xanthomonadales > SZUA-36 > Marinihelvus. Next base: position 6,008 of record JABSSV010000360.1, on the reverse strand, counting down.
ATGTGGCGTGGCTGAGTGAACTGACGGGAGAGCAGTATCGACTGCCGACCGAGAGTGAATGGGAATACGTCGCGCGGGCGGACGAACGCTCGCCCTGGCTGGGCGGCAGCCCGGAGGGACTCTGCCGTTTTGCCAATATAGCCGGCCTTGAAACCGGCTTTCGCTGGCAACATGAAGCGTGTGAGGATCGCGTACCCGTTGGAACCACACCGGTCGGTGCCTATGCCTCCAACAAGGCGGGACTCTTTGATGTGATTGGCAATGTGGCCGAATGGACCGCCGATTGCCTCAACCTCTCCTACCTGGATGCACCGACCGATGGCAGCGCCTGGACACGCGGCATTTGCTCATCGCACATGACCCGCGGCGGTTCATGGTTGACGGGCAGCCGTGACGTGCGCCTGTCCTCGCGCTTTAATTTGAAAAATGGCGACCGTAACGACTTCACCGGCTTCCGTGTTATCCGGGAAATCGACGAATAGGGTTTATGATAGGGCCATGCGATCACTCCTTACCCTACTGCTGCTGCTAAGCCTCACTGCCACCGCTCAAGAGCAGGACAACCGCGATGCGTTGTCTGAGGACCCGAGCCGCGAGACGGATGTCAGCGAAGACAACTACCGCCGCTTTATGGAACTCCGGGATCTACGCGTGGAACGCCCCGCTTTTCCGAGCGCAACGCTGAGCCAGGCTTCTGGCCCTCAGAAGCTCACGGCCCTACCGGAGGCGTCCCAGCGCCATCTCCGGGATCAGCTGCGCAGCATCATTCTTGAATCGGGTCTCTGGACGCCGGAGGCCATGGATCAGGACTATCGCTACACGCCCAGTCAAGGGGCGCGGCGGAATCCGGCTCTACAGCAGGAAGAAGCGGAAGCCTGGGAGGAGCTGGTAGCGGCTTATCATGCCCGCGAGGCGGCGGAATTTGCGGCCCAGCAGGAGGCCATGACGGCGCTCACTTCCGCAGCTGTGGACCAGCCTGGCGATGCATCAGAGCCTGCTCAGCCACAGTCCGGAGCACCGAGCGCCGCTACCGCGGCGCCACGCATGGGCGCGACGCCGGGCTCCGGCAACGCTCCCGCTGGGGGCGCTGAGGGCGGCGCTCAGGGTGGCGGCCAGGCAAGCACCAGTGGTACCCCACAGCAGCAGGCCGAAGCCGAAGCAAGACAGCGGGAACTGCAACGCATCCTTGAAGCACCGGCGCCGCAGCCCTTACCGCGCCCCGAGCGCCGTCCAGACAGCGGCGTTTCGCAAAGCGCAGCGGCATTCCTGGCAGAACGGGGCTATCAAACCAATGGGGCTAAGGTGCCGCAGCGCGACGCTGACCAGGACATGGAGCGTAGGGGCAATCGCTGGCAGGTCACCCCCCTTGAGCAGAGCCAACCACGGCGCATCACCATCCCCGGCGCGACATCGGAACCGCGGCCATCCGAGCAAGCCCCGCCAGCAGCCCCTGCGCAGGGAGAACTGGCTGGCCCTGACCCGGTCCCCGGCCATGAAGCTACGGACGAGGACCAGGCGACCGAGTCATCACCAGAGGATCCGTAGCCGCTCAGCTGGCAATCAGCGATGCGGCTGGCTTTCCAGCAGAATCATATTGCGCATCATTTCCTCGGTGACAACACCCGCCCGTGGGTCGAACTGACCCTCAGGCAGATAGATCAGTTCCGCCGAGCGTATGCGGCGATCGAAATTCCCCGTATTCAGTTCGTCGTCAAACATGCGTTGGTAGGCATCCAGCTTGCCGCCCACGGAGGCAATGGCCTCGCCGGTCAAGCGATCCAGCTCGGCCTGAAACTCGTTAAACTCGAGCGTGTTGCGAATCATCACCGTGTGCGCCCGATAGGCCTGAATGGAAGCCGCCATATCCTCTCCCAGGGACGCGTAGACCATGGCATCCGCCAAGGCATTGCGCACCACTATGGTGTCCTCTGACAAGGCCGAGAGAAAAGCAGGGGTCAGCTCTAGTTGCTGTTCCGCCTCCATTTGATCGAGTTGCGCCCGTAAGGCCTGTCGATCCTCACGCACCTGCAGAAACAGCTGCGTTGCCCCTTCCAATAGGGCCTGCTGGTCAACGATACGAGCCAGCGGCGTGGTGACTTCCTCCGGAGACAGAGACCGCCCCGCTGCTGGAAAGACCTGCTCAAGACGCCGCAATAAACCCGCGTCGAGACCCGCGGACACCAGCAAGGTAAGACTGAGCTGGCGGTAGCGTTGCTGCGCATCCCCAGACACAGTCTGCTGCTCCTGGGCGGCGGCCAGGACCACCAGCCCGAGCAGCAGACAGGACAGCACTACAAGATATCGGACCCTCATGGCGGGAGCACCGAGACGTCTCCAGACTGGGCGCGAAAACCGAAATTGGCCTGGGCACCCGCGTCAGCGCGCCCCTGATCCTCGCCGCCAACAAATCGGCGCCAGCGCACCGCCTGCCCCGGAAGCTCCAGCCGCACGGAACCATCCGGCAGTCCCTGACGAAATTCCCCTTCGAAATAGCGCGCCCCGCCGCCGCTGCCATTGCGCAGGATCATGGCCCCCACGCCGGCTGCATAACCCTGCGCCGCCTCACCCACATACTCAACCGCAACGCCGCTGGCATCTGCGATCACACCATATCCCTGACCGCTAGCGACGCCTGCATCACAGGCCCCATACCAACGACCGCGACCATCAAGCTCGGGATGTAAAAACCGGCAGCGGTCCGTCGTACTTACGGCCAGGGAACGAACCCGCGATTGATAGAGCGTTAGCGTTTTATTTCGAAACTCGGCGAAACCCCGAGCCGTAATAAGCTCCTTGGACTCCAGCCATTCAAGCTGTACCGATAGCTGGCGCTCGAAAGTAGGCGCCATGCGGGCCAGAAAATATTGGTTGACCTCTTCAGATTCTGAGCGCGTATCCAACGCGGTATTTAACGCCCAGACCGAGCCAAGCAAAGATACGCCGGAAAAACTGGCAACAGCAGCCGCGCTGGCCGTCGTGCTGACCGTCGCGCCGTAAACGGAACCGGCCAGGGCCAGCGCAGCCACGGCGGTAGTGACATTCTGCTTGCGTGCCAGACGGCGGCGTTCTTCCAGCATGCGATACTCGGCCGCGATAATCTTGCGCAGCTTGGCGCCAAAATCACCACTATAGGTTCCTGCATAGATACTGTCGGACTGAGCTGCCAGAAAGGCCCGCTCCGCAGCCACCAACGCATCTGCCAATTGCAGGCGTGCCCGCACCGACTCGTCGTTACTCTGCAGAAAGAACACCTCCGCCAGTTCCGGATCAAAACGTGCAAGGGCACTTTGGCGCGCAAAAAAAGTGGCACGGTCCTGATCCAGGGACCCCAGAAGACGTAGCAAGCGCGTACGCACACCGGCGACAAATTCCGGCACAAACGGGTCCGTCGCAGCCTGACTCTCAATCACCGCCACCAAAGAGGCGTTCATCTGAATTTTTTCCAGCGGATATTGCTCAACGGCTGTGGCCGACGCGGACCGCTTACCCGGCGTGCTGACAGGCACTTGCACGGGCCGGGGGTCACGCTCTCCGAGAAAAGCGATAAAGTCCAGGGATCCCTCAGCCCGCTCGGGTCTCCCGTCAAGCCGCGCTGTCAACTGAGCCTGCACCTGCTGATCGAGTTGACGCCAACTGGCGTCGAGCAAGGGCGCACTGGACAGCAACAGCCCGTTCAGGGCCGGCCGCGCCCAGCGACTGGCCTTCACGGTGACCAGCGGTGTCACCAGGTCGCCAAAGGTAACCGGCGGCGCATCCATCATTTCGTTTACATCCGGAAACGAATAAACGCTGAAATCAACCGTCAGCACCGTGGGGATTTGTTCCGAGGCCAGTATGGGGCGGCTGTACAGGCCAGCCTGTTCGTCCCACAGCACGATGTGCGGTGACAAAAGAACGCGCCCCACAGGCAGCTCAGCTTTCAACTCCCGATACAAGGACATGGCGTAATAGCTGGATTTGGCGATGACCGACTGGGCGATTCTGGCCGTCTGCGGCTTGCCAAATTGCGTGTAGGGAACCTCACCACCAATGGCGTTCACGGCAAAAGAGCTTACGTAAAATGACTCGGCTTCCGCATGGATCATGGCCGGGTAGCGTATGACCACCTGAGCGGCGGAAGCCACCGACTCCATGACCGTTGCCGCGGGCGCCGGCGCCGGTTGGTAAACGGAGCGGTCAATGCCGCGTGCGGTTCCCGCACAGCCTGCGAGTAGCAGCGCCGCGAGGGCCAGTAACAACGCGCCAAGCACCATCCAGCGCTGGCTGGCATGAGCCAGACGATCCATAGTCTCTGTACGCGTCATGGTTTTGCTTTCGTGGCGGGCGCCCGGTTAAACAGTATGCGTGTTCATTGTCGGAAGGCACGCCAGTGGCGTCAACCACAAAGCGCGACTTGTTGATTCTCAGGCAGCGCGTAGCAGAAAAAGTTTCGGGCCCGCTTGCGCGGGCCCGATCCCCTATTGTTCGCACTCCCCACAGTGCGAACCTTCCCCCACATGTTGGCCAACGCAATGCCCCCCGGCACTGGCGGCGGTCATTCCCTTATCGACGCCCCCGAGTTCTTGTACGCCGCTCACTGCGAGCACCCAGTCGATCATGCATCCACCGATCCCTGTGCGGCCCCGCCATGTGAGCCGGATCCCGTGGCTCCCTCCGCTCCGGATCCCGTTGCTTGTTGTCACCGGGAACCAGCGGTCGTACCAGGGCGAGGTAAGGTGTTTTGTCGGTCATGTCGGCCTCGCCAGTAGCTGTTCTTACTACTAAGTAGTCGGGGGCCTGAAAAAAGTTGGTGTGATGAGGAAGTTTTTTTTAGTGCCCGGACTAAGGCTGAAAATCACCCATAATCTGGCATAGCACATCCAAGCCATCGGTCAGCGCCGCCGGACCGGGCTGAAGGATCAGAGCGGATTTGATTTCATGGAGCTGTCCGGACCGAACCGCAGGAATCTCTTGCCAACCCTCCCGGGCCGCCACCTTCTCTGGCCGAAATTTTTTCCCACACCAGGATCCGATGATGAGGTCCGGCCTGCGCCGAATCACCTCCTGGGGATCAGCAATAATGCGATGCTTGGCCAGGGATTGAGCTGCCAACTCAGGAAAACAATCCTTTCCGCCAGCCAGCGCCACCAATTCAGAAACCCAACGGATGCCGCTGATCAGCGGATCGTCCCATTCTTCAAAGTAGACAGCAGGCCGCCGCTCTACTGGTGCCAGAGAGGCACGTAATTTGGCCGCTTTTCGCTGCCAGTCAGCGACCCAGTCCCGGGCCTGCTCATGACAGCCCACCAGTGCACCGAGCTGCACCATCATGGCCAGTATTTCCTCAATTGAACGCTGATTGAACACATGCACAGGCACGCCCTTGCGAATCAGCTCCGCCGCGATGTCTGCCTGCAGATCAGAGAAACCGAGCACCAGGTCCGGCTTGAGGTCCAGGATCCGGTCAATTTTGGCAGAGGTAAAAGCCGATACCCGGGGCTTTTCGCGTCGTGCCTGCGGTGGACGCACGGTAAAACCGGAGATTCCGACAATGCGGTGATCCTGACCCAGCAAATAAAGCCACTCCGTGGTCTCTTCCGTCAGGCAAACAATACGTTGTGGGTGAAAGCACATCATGCGCGCAGTGTACCTGCTCGTTGGTGATTTGGTCTCATGGGGCAGTCCCGCTAAGATGCCCGCTCATGGGGCGAACTCACAGTGAACAAAGAGCTGCCGGCGGCAATATGGTTGCCCACCTGCGCGTGCTGTTGGGCTGGGCCCTGTTGCTGGGCTGGTTATGGCTGCAGGCCTGGGCGCTACTGTCCGCACCTGCACTGGGCCGGAATCTGCTTGGCATAGTGCTTTTTATCGTCACGGTCCTCTGGCTTGTCCGGCTTCTTCGCGTCGGCCCTGGTCTGCTCATTACCGCTCCTGCTATCCGGCGTCTGCTGGCAGCGCAGCTGCTTCTGATCGCTTGCCTGGAGGCCTATGAGGCACTGCGTGCCCAGCGCGACGCCGTACCGCAACTG
>JABSSV010000036.1 GCA_013213875.1 Lysobacterales bacterium | reverse complement strand
GCTTGATAATGTTGGCACCCGGCTGGCGTGCCATTTCGCCCAGCTCTGCCAGCGCATCGCCGAGCTGCTGCTCGGGTTCCAGATAATCAGGGAAGTTAGCCAGAATCCGGCCGGACAGAGAGATATCGCGGGTTTCCACATCAATGTCTGCCGTGCGCGTAAAGGCCTGCACGATGGGTAGCAACGAATAGGTCGCCAGCGCCGGCGCTTCATCGGTCAGGGTGTAGATAATCCGGTTCGCGTTCATGAAAATCCTTGCCTACAGGGCGAGCATGGCCCGAGAAAGCGGCAAGTATAAACCTGTGCTGTTGCGAGCAACACCGCCAGCACGCAGAAATGTCTGGAATCCTGCCCGGGGTGCTTAAAGATGCCCGGTTTTCAAATACAGGGTGGCGCCGTCAGCGTCCGCCTGAAGCGAATCGGCATGGCCAACGGGATGCCGTAGCCAGCTGCCCGCGGGACACGGACCCGAGCCATCGATCAAGCCGCCAGCCAGCACAAAGACCTCTTCCCCACCGCGCGCAACAGGCCGTGGCAGTGCGGCACCCGGCGACAAACGCAGCAGCATGATTCGCTCATGGGCGAAATTATGTAAACACTGCTGCTCGGTACCGGGCCAGGGGCCCTCCAACCAGTTGTGATCACGCGTCTGAACACTAAAATGCCGATCATCGCCCGACTGGAACTGATGCAGCTTCACGAACAGGGTGGCCCCCTGAGCGCCGATGGCCGGTGCATGTGAGCTGCCCACCGGATTGCGCAAATAGCTGCCTGCTTCATACTGGCCATACTCATCAGCAAAGGCTCCCTCCAGCACCAGCAGTTCTTCACCACCCCCATGCTCATGGGCGGGAAAACGGCTGTGAGGTGCAAAGCGCACCAGGGAGGTCGCGCGCGCCACCTCGTCCCCAATACGGTCAAGCATCATGCGCTCAACGCCAGCCGCTGGTGACGGCACCCAGTTGTAGCTAGCGGGAAGCACACGCTCCGACCGGGAAAAATCCGCGCGCAGTCGTATTGGTGTTGTCACAGGCGCATCCAGACCGGTCCCTGACTCCGCCGCCAGATCACACGGCTGGCGCGGCCATAGAGTTCGCTGGCCGGCACGGTGCCAAAGTAGCGCCCATCCCGACTCGCCCCGCGATGGTCGCCCAGCACCAGCACATGGCCCTCGGGAACGGTTAGTGGTCCCAGATCCCGGCCACCGCCCTGGGCAAGGTTCAGCGCCACAAATTGATTCCCGTAGCGTTCTTCCTGCCACGGAGAAAACCGTGCCCGCGGTTCGCCGTTGATAAAGACCCGGCCGGCCCGTATCACGACCTGATCGCCGCCCGTGGCCACCACACGCTTGATCAAACGCGTACCGTCATCCGGTGCATCGAATATGACCACATCACCGGCCGCAGGCTGGCCACCAGACCACAGCACCTGCTTGGTGAATGGCACACGCCAGCCGTAGGCCGCTTTGTGGACCAGCACCTGATCGCCGGGCATAAGCGCAGGCTGCATGGAGCCACTAGGCACGTGGTAATGATCGGCCAGGGTCGATCGGGTAATCATGATCAGTAGCAGCAGCAGAAGGGTCGGCAAACTGCCGCGTAGCCGGCGCAGACCCGGCCTGGCGTTTGAGGTGTCGGTCATGGTTCTGGGCTCCCTGGGCTCAAAACAGGGACTGCGAGTTGCCGTAAAGGTTCCACGCCCTAACCTGCCGGTGTGGCCCGCTTCATGGACCAGCCGCGCAGCGTGTTGATCTGTTCGGCCATGGTCTTCGACAGGGGCACCATGCGGTAGCAATTGCGCATGAGATCGTCAAAGGCAAAGTCCCGATCCTCATAGAAGGCATCCAGCCGCGCCGCACGTACCATCTGCTCGATCTCTGCCGCCGTCCAGCCGTCCACCAGTTCGACCAGCTTGGGCATATCCAGCGCATCCGGGTCACCCCCCTGACGCAGAATGTGAATGCGGAGAATTTCCTCGCGCGCCTCCGCCTTGGGCAAGTCCAGGAAGAACAGCTGGTCAAAACGCCCTTTGCGCAGCATCTCGGCTGGCAACATCTCAATCTTGTTAGCCGTCGCCACCACAAACACGTCTTTGGGCTTTTCCTGCATCCAGGTCAGGAAGGAGGAAAAAATGGTCATATTGCCGCTGGTCACCGCTCCGTTGCTGTAACCAAAACTGTTCTCAATCTCGTCAATCCACAGCACCAGCGGCGCTGCGCGCTCGGCCGTGCGCAGGGCACGCTCCCAGGCGATCTCCGGTGAACCCCAGGCGCCAGACATGACCAGGTTCATATCCAGGCGCAGCAAGGGCAGCTGCCAGGCCGCAGGAATGGTCTTGGCGGCCAGTGATTTGCCGCACCCGCTAACACCCATGAGCAGAATACCCGAGGGCGGCTCAATGCCCGCAGCGCGGGCCTTGGGACCGAACAGTTCATGACGGGAACTGATCCACTGCTTGAGCGCTCGCAATCCGCCAATTTGCTCCAGACCCGCAGGTGCCGACACCAGTTCCAGACAGCTGCCCTGCATGAGCAGGCGCGCCTTGACCTCGTGAATAGTGGCCAGAGCTCTGGTCAGATCCTGCTCCTGTTCATTCAGCAGGCGCCGGTACAAGTCGCGGGCCTCGTTGGACGAGATGCCCTTCATGGCCCCGGCGCAGGCCTCGTGCCAGGCTGCCGCGTCATGGGGCGGGGACGCGTGGTCCCTCGTTTCCACCTCCAACAAGCTCTGGATTTCAGCCACCGAGGGCAGGGGCAGTGCAACCGAGTGCACTTCCTTGCTCAGGGCGCTCGGAATCATCGCATCAGGATGGGACAGGACCAGCGTACCGGGCTGACCCGCAAGGGCATCATAGACTTCACGCAACGCGCGTCCCAGCAGCGCATCGCCCTCCAGCTGGGCCGGTAAATCTTTCAACAGGCAAATCGCGTTCTGCCCCTCAGCGGCCACAAATGCCAGCGCTGCGGCCGGGTCCGTGAGCTTCGCTTCCGCGCCTGGCCCGTCGAGGAAGCCGGTGGCGCTACTCCAGCGCCACAGCGGCAGCCCGTCCAGCGTCGCCAGCAGCTGCTCCAGCCGCTCCTCTTCCCAGGTCTCCACGTACAGAACCGGGTAGCCGGCGTGAATGGACGCGAGAATTTCTTGCCCCGCAAGGGCTTGCTTGTTGTTACTCAAATGCTGTGCTCCCGACAGGCATGGTGAGGTACCGTCTCATCGCCGCGCATCGGGCACGGCCTGCTTGCATGATAGGGACTCAATCTGCTGGCGCAAGTTCCCCGGGCTCTTCAAACGCATGAAGGGGTGCCGCATCCACCGGCGGCCAGGGCATTTCCTGGTCACCGAACATGCGATTCCACAGCGGCTGTAGCGTCAAACCGTCGAACGACCGTTCCAGCTGGCGGGGCCCGGCTGGCAACCATGCTCCCTCACGGTGAGTGCCGATAATAAACTCAAAGGCATAGGCGCCTTCGATACCCATGCGCAGATCGGTGAAGATCACCTGCCCCTGCTGCTCACGCAGGGCATAAAAGCCGCCGGTAAACCACCGCAAGCGCTGCAGGGAGGCGGAGGAAGCGAGCGGCTCCGCGAGCACTTGCGCGGACGGGTAGCGCTGAAACCGCAAGGTCCGATCCTGATCCAGCAAAGACGTCCAGCCCACGCGATAGCCCCCCTCCTCCATCACCACCACGCGCCACAGCAAGGTGTTAAAGGGCGCTGCCAGCGCATGCATGGGCGCCGCCGCAAGCCCGTCTGGCTCCAGTGCCTGGCGCGCGCGCTGCAAGGCTACTTCGCGCGCCAGAAAGCTCCATGCCACGTAGCCCAGCACCAGGGTCAAAGCAGCCAGATTCACTCGCGACGCCCAGCGCTTACGGGTGGCCAACGCGCAGCCCGCACCCATTAGCAGCGGCAAGGTCACCAGCGGATCGATAATGAACAGATTGCCCAGGCCTCGGGGCGTAGTATCCAGCGGCCACAACAGTTGCGTGCCGTACACGGTGCAGGCATCAAGCAGCGCATGCGTGGTCAGGCAAAAAAACACCAGCAACAGCCAGCTGCGGCGCTCAGCCGACCAGTTCCCATGCCAAGCGCCCAGCACACGTGCCAGCAGGGGCGTGCAGAGCGTTATCACCAGCAGACTGTGGGTAAAGGATCGATGACGGGTAAAGTCTGCCACCGGATCGGCGTAGCGTATCAGGACATCGAGATCCGGCAAGGTACCCAGCACGGCACCCCATAATGCAGCCTTGCGACCCAGCCGGCGACCGGCTACCGCTTCGCCAACTACGGCGCCCAGTGCCAATTGCGTGACCGAGTCCAAACTAGCGCTGACCTGCCTGGCGCAGGGGTCTAGAGATCTTCCGGCCGATCACCGGAAAGATGGTTGCGAACATAATCCGGAAGCTCGTGTTCGGGTGGCACGGCGGTGGAGCGGCCATGCTCGTCCAGGGCCACAAAGGTAAATCGCCCTTCCGTAACCTTCTCACGGTTACCGATCCGCCCGCGACGCACCCAAGCCTCGACATTGACCACAATGGAACTGCGCCCTACGGACGCCACATAGGTGTAGCAGCCGAGCACATCCCCCACCTTTACCGGCCGAATGAAGCTCAAACCGTCCAGCGAGACGGTCACCACCCGTTTCTGAGCGCGCTGGCCAGCACAAATGCCAGCGGCAATATCCATCTGCGACAGGACCCAACCACCAAAAAGGTCGCCAGCAGGATTGGTATCTGCCGGCATGGCCAGCGTCCGGGTGGTCAAGCGACCGGTGCTGCTTTCAGCCACGGGCAACAGGTCCGTAAGCGCGGAGAAAAACGTCCACACAACGGTCGATATAGGCCTGCTCAGCAGCCGGCGACAGCGGCTCAAGACCAAATTGGCGCCGCAGATGCGCTTCACCTTTGAGCATGCACAACAGTTGCCAGGCGGCCGCATGGGGCTCCGGCACCTGCAAGCGACCTAAGCGGTGCTGCGCAGCGAGGTAGCCTTCGAGCACCGCTACCGTCGCCATGGGGCCGTGCCGATAAAACAGCTCCGCGAGACGCGGATGGGAATCGGCGCTGTTGGTACAAATGGCATAGACGCGCAGCGCCTCCGGAGAGGTCACGAGATCCACAAAGCGTCGGGCCAGGGCGGGAATCACCGTTTCGGGTGGCTCGTTCTTATCGATGGCCTCCGCATCCATGCCGGAGGAACGACACTTCTCCGCTACCGCCAGGCCGAATAAATTTTCCTTGCTGTCGAAGTGTGTATACACCGTTTGCTTCGACACTGCTGCCGCCTGGGCAATGTCGTCCACGCTCACGCCGTCGTAGCCGCGATCGGTAAACAAACGGGTGGCCGCGGCGAGAATATTTTCCCGCTTCTTTTCGCTGCGGGGGCGTCCGCGCGAACGGTGTTGGGTGGAGACGCTGCTCATTTCACGGCATGGTCACAGACTATTTTTAGACTTGCAAGTCCAGTAACTATATACTGGACCTGTCAGTTTGATATTTACAGGCGTAGAAATCGAGCAAATAAGATGTTATTTCAACGTTTTACAGCACTAGCTTTAGTCTTTGCATCATTCCAAATGCAGGGTTGCGGACGGGATCCGGAGGCGAACACCGAGCTGCCAGCCTATCTGCATCAAGCAGAGACGGTAGCCGTGGTCATGCAGGACGGATACGCCGTTGAGCGTCGTTTTGCCGGCCGCGTACAAGCGCGTCAGGAGAGCACGCTAGGCTTTGAGCTGAGCGGCAGGGTGGCAAGCTTGCTGGTCAACGAGGGCGATCAGGTGATTAGCGGCCAGGTGCTGGCGCGCATGGATACGCAGCTTCTGGAGGCAGAGCAAAAGCAGCTCGATGCCCGTCAGGTGGAAATTCAGTCCCAACTGGATCTGGCACAGCGCAATCTGGACCGTATTGAATCACTGCAGCGGGACCAGTTGGCCAGTGAACGGGATCGGGATGAACGCGCCAGTGAGGTGCAGCGGCTGGAAGCGACGCTGGCCCAGAACGAGGCGGCACGCATCGCCAACCGCATTCGGCAGGACAAATCCATTCTTCGCGCACCCTATGCCGCCCGCATCGGGCCCCGGCTGGTCGACGCCGGCACGG
>JABSSV010000359.1 GCA_013213875.1 Lysobacterales bacterium | reverse complement strand
TAGGGGAATCCAGTTGCGACCAGCTCGCGCCTGCATCACAGCTTTCCTGCACATTACCGCGCAGCCCGTAAGCCAGCACACAATCTCCATTGCTTACGGCGCTGAACATGGAGCCGAGATAAGGCAGCTCGACCACCTCCCAGCTCTCGCCCTGATCGCTGCTGATGTAGCTGTAGCCAGCCTCACCGGCAATGATCAGTTGCCCCTGGCCCAGATCAACCAGACCGTTCAGATGCCACTCTTCATCGCTGACGTAATGTTCTTCCCAGGTCTGACCACCGTCACGGGTGCGCAGCATGAGCGCATAGGCGCCCATGGCAAAGCCGTTGTTCTGGTCAAAGAAGTGGATGTCGAGAATCGGCTGTTGGCGTTCGGGATCAAAAAACTGGCGCGTCCAGTTTTCGCCGCCGTCCTCACTGGCAATAATGACACTGTCATGCCCCGCGGCCCAGAGCTTGTCACCCACTGCGGTCACAGAGGTCAGCGTTGATCGGGTGGGCACCCGCGCGGCCTGCTGCCACTGCTCAGCGTTGTCAGAAAGGACCACATGGCCGCGCTCACCAACCGCAACAAAGCGTCCGTTTGCGGTCTGCAGCACATCCAGAAGTAGTGATTCAGCCGCCAGCGGTTGCTGTTCGGCGTCCTGCGAAACAGCCTTTTGGGCCGTTGCAGTAAGAGCGCTAACCATGAACAGGCCGGCCGTTAAAAGAGCTATCTTTCTTGTTATTTGACCCACGTTTAAGACCACACCCCCAATAGAAAAAAGGCCGACCTCGAAAGGTCGGCCCTTGATCTTACCTTATCGGCGACCGCGTGTGCGCAGCGCTTGAGGTGTGTATTGCGAGGGCGACATTTCCTGATTAAAGGTTTGCGCCGGATCCTGGTTGTCGAAACCCTGGGCCACGTAGCGACCCGACTGCAGGTCATAGTGGGCTTCCAGCGTGGTCCAGTAGGTCGGCATGTCATAGAAGTTGATGCCGTGTCCCTCAGAAAAACGCCACAGCTGATCGCGATTGTCGTAGTGATCAATCAACACGATCTGATAGCTGTCTTCGTCCAGATAGAAGGTACGGCGCGAGTTGATGTGGCGCATGCCGTCCTTCAGCGTAGCGTCAATCACCCACACCCGATGCAACTCATAGCGCATGTACTCCGGGTTCAGGTGACCAGGACGCACCAGATCGTCCGGCGTCACGTCGGCCTGGTGTGCTTTGTAGGTGTTGTAAGGCACGAACATCTCTTTCTTGCCGACGACTTTCCAGTCGAAACGATCCATGGCGCCGTTGAACATGTCCGTCATGTCATTGGTGCGAAGACCGTCGGAAGCGGTACCGGGGTTGTCATAGGCAACGTTCGGCGCCCGGCGAACCCGACGCTGACCCGGGTTATAAATCCAGGCCTGGCGCTGCTGTGCGGTCTGATCCAACGTTTCGTGAACCAGCAGGATGCTGCCGGCCAGACGCGCTGGTGACTCTACTTCCTGGAAGAAGTACAGCAGGATGTTGTCGATTTCCTCAATGGTCACGCCTTCTTTGTAGTACAGACCCAGCAGTTCTTCGCGAATGCGTACAAAGCTGTAATCGCCGTTGGCGGTCGGTGCTACCTGGTTGTTGTAACGAATACCGCCGGTGCCCTTAGGCTTGAGCTTGTGGTTCCACATCAGCTCATAGGCATTCTCGGGAAACGGGAAAGGGAAACCCTCGGCCGCGTCCACCACACCTTCACCGTTGTCGGTCAGGCTCGCGGTCTTGCCATTTTCAATAGTCATTTCCAGCGAACGCTGGGGGAACGACGCGGAACGGCGCGTGGGATACACGTCCATGTAATAGCTTTCCGGATAGCGCTCGAACATGGCTTTCTGACCCACACCCAACTGGTCCGCATAGTCCATGTAGTTGCTGGCATCGATACGGAACAGGGGCTTGTCTTCCGGGAACGGGTCAACGTGATGGGTGCCCGGCACGTAATCGGCGGGCGGCTCGGTGATGCCGCCAGTCCAGGCGGGAATCGTCCCTTCCGCGTTACCCGCACGGGTCGATCCCATGGGCGTCAGGTCGTCGGAAAGGCGCGCAATTTCATCCGGCTTGGCGCCGGCATGCGCCTGGCTGATACCGAGAGCAAGGCCCACCAGGGCGGACAGTGCAATGCGATTGATCTTCTGCATAGTAATTAACTCCCGAAATCAGAATGAGTAGCGTACGCTGGCGCCGTAGAAGTCACGCGAGCGCAGCAAGTTATAGCGGCCACCACCGGAGTAATCGGTGTAGCTCACATCCACCAGCCACCGGTTCAAGAGGCTGAAAGACACGCCGGCCGTCAACTGCTTGCGACCATCGATAAAGGAACCACCCGGGCCCGGTGTGGTGCCGTCTACATCATGCGACCAGGCCAGACGCGGGCTAACCGTCCAGGCACCCAAGGCGTTGTTGTAGTCAGCACGCGCTGCTATGCGGTAGCCCCAGGAGAAATCATCGGCAAAACCGCCCGTTTCCGTAACCGGGTTGTTGAAATCACCGCTGGTGAAGTCCGGGCCACCGCCCGTATCCGTACCCGAGCCGTTGAAGCGCAGCACGTCCTTTGAGGGCAGGTCCGGCACCGTGTGCATGCCTACCTCCGTCACGAAAGCGATCTGGTTGGCACGGAGGAAGTTGCTGGGTCCGAACAGCTTGGTCAGCGTTGCCTGTGCTTGATAGGTGTCATACAGCCCAAAGCCGGAGATTTCCGCGCCCGGGGCAAAGTCGCCGAGCTGGCTCTTATAGCGATTGACCGGTGCCGGAATCAGCGGGTTGAGCGGCGTAAGGGCAGCAAACAGTACCTCCACGTCATCAATCTGCAGCGGCGAATCCGGACGGTAGCTGATTTCACCACCCAGGGACCAGGTACCGATGGTGGTGTTAAAGCTCACACCGAACAAATCCAGATCTTCCGGGTACTCGGTGAAGTAACTGGCGCTGGTGAAGGGCGGCGGCACTTCCAACAAGGAGAAACCGCTGATAAGCGGCAGGCGGCTGTGGTAGCGCAGGTAATAGAAACCAAACTCCGTGGAGTTAAGGTTTTCAGCAAAGTAGCGCAGCGCCACACCGTATTGCCCGTCGTCCTTGGCATTGCGCGATGCGCTGCGCGGCACCGCGACGGCACAACCGGCAGCTACCAGATCCGGCGGCAGACCGGTATCGGACAGACCCAGGTTCCCTTCCAGACAAACTGGCCCATAGAGATCCGGATTAATCACCGGCTGCGGATAGGTACCGAAACCCAGCATGGCATAGCTGGCTCCCGGCGTCGCAATATCGCTGGACGAGTAGTAGGTGCCCGCAGGATCAGGAATGATCGGCTCCCACTCAAACATGTAGAGCGCTTCCAGGGACAGGGAATCGGTCAGTTCCACGCTCCCCCAGAGCATGTTGACGCCTTCAAAGGCCTCTTTCAGCTCCGAGCCGGCGAGGCGCAACTTGGACACATCCACCGGGTTGATCACGTTCAGACCACCCTGGATAAAGGTCGACTCACCCCAGCTCACGACCTGCTGGCCCAGACGCCAGCTGAAAAAGCGCTCGTCTTCGCCAAAGGTATGGTCACCGAAAATGTAAGCATCGAGCAGGCGCACATCACTGCCCACGCGCTCATCCGCCACTTCCGAGATAAAGCTTTGGTCGGAGTT
>JABSSV010000358.1 GCA_013213875.1 Lysobacterales bacterium | reverse complement strand
GCAGCGCACGGACTTCACGCAATTTATGAACGAAGTGAAGATGCGCGTGGACTCCATTTCCTCTTTCCCCCGTGATATTGAGCCGCCTCAGGTGCGCCAGTGGGTGAACCGTGATGAGTTTATTCGCGTGGCCATTAGTGGCGATCTCGACGAACGCGAACTCAAGCGCCTGTCCGAGCAATTGCGACGCGAGGCGGCGGCGCTGCCGTCCGTCAATATCGTGGAGCTGTTTGGTACGCGCCGCGAGGAGGTATCCATACAGGTTAGTGAGTCCCAGCTACGGCGCTATAAGCTGAGCTTTAACGACGTGGCGGCTGCCATTCGCAGCGACTCGCTGAACCAGTCATCCGGCGCGGTGCGGACAGAAGTGGGTACCTATCAACTGGCCGTTCGCAGTCAGGCCGACACGGAGCAGGAGTTCGCTGACATTGTGATCCGTCAGAGTGATGATGGTGGCGTGATTCGCGTGGGCGATGTGGCCACGGTTGTCGATGGCTTTGAGGACAACCCGATTCTGGCCACCTTGAATGGCGAGCCGGCAGTGCTGCTACAGGTCATGACTACGGAGAACATGGACATTGTGCGCGCCTCCGAATCCATCAACCAATGGATTGAAGAACGCCAGGCCACGCTGCCCGCGGGCGCTGAACTGACCCTGTGGACCGACCAGGCCGAGGACTTCCGGGGCCGCATGAGCACCATCGGTAATTCCGCTGGTCTGGGCTTGCTGCTGGTGCTGGGCGTGCTGATGCTGACGCTGCGTCCGAAGGTGGCCTTTTGGGTTGCTACCGGAATTGCGACCGCCTACGCGGGTGCCTTTGTGCTCCTGCCCTATGTCGACGTGTCCCTGAACATGATTTCTACCTTCGCCTTCCTGCTGGTGCTGGGCATCGTGGTGGATGACGCCATTGTGGTGGGCGAGGGAATCCATTCGGAGTCGCATCGGATCGGTGGTGGTCCGGAGGCGGCTGTTTCCGGCGCGCAGCTGGTGGCGAAGCCGGTCATTTTTGCCGTGCTGACCACCATGATCGCGTTTTTGCCCTGGCTGTTCCTGCCCGGTTCAACCAGCGAATTTACCCGTCATATCACCTGGGTGGTGATTCTGGCCCTGTCCTTCTCCCTGATTGAATCACTGTGCATCCTGCCGGCGCACCTGCGCCAGCTGAAGCCGCGTGAACCAGGCCGTCAGGGCCGCTTCGGACGCTTCCAGAAGGCCATTTCGGACTCCATCGTTCGCTTTGCCCAACATCGCTATCGCGCTATCGGTGAGGCCGTGGTGCGCCATCGCTACCTGACCGTCAGCGTCTTTACCGCCATTCTGGTCGTCAGCTTCGGCTTGCTCAGCACCGGCTGGGTCAAGCAAAGCTTTATGCCGGAAATCGAGTCTGATCAGATTATCGTCAACGTGATCATGCCCGAGGGTGCGCCCTACAGTCGTGCGCTGGAAGTGCTGGCGCAGCTGCAGCAGGCCGAAGAAGCGCTGGTGGAAGAGGTGCGTGAGCGCACGGAAGGCGAGGGCGAACTGATTGAAAACTGGTATACCCGTTCCCGACGTGACTCGGTCATTGCCATCGTCAAGCTGGCTCCGCCGGAGGTGCGTGATCTGACCGCCAAGGAAGCGGCACTGCGTCTGCGCGAGCTCATGGGCGATGTACCCGACGCGAAAAGCGTCACCGTGGACTACAGTCAGGATGGCGGTGACCCGGGCTTTGAGCTGTCCGTACGCCATACGGATCTGAATCTGCTGCGCGGCGCCGTGCAGGATCTGGAACAACAGCTGCAAAGCTATGAAGCGCTCTACGATATTCGTAACAACCTGGAGAGCGCGTCCGAGGAAATCCGCATCGACCTGAAGCCGGGCGCACATCAGCTGGGTCTGACCCTCGCCGATGTGACCCGTCAGGTACGCCAGGCTTACTACGGCGAGGAAGTTCAGCGGCTGCCGCGCAATGGCCAGGATGTGCGCGTGATGGTCCATTATCCGCTCGAATCACGGCGTTCTATTGAGAGCCTCAAGCATGTGCGTGTGCGCACCAACGATGGCCGCGCCGTACCGCTGCTGGCGGTGGCTGATCTGGAATATGAGCCGGGCATCAAGCGCATTCAGCGCTGGAACGGCAATCGCGCGGCCCGCGTATCGGCAGATCTCAAGGACGATGTGCGCGATGACATCATGGAAGATCTGGAGGCCAACTTTTTCCCTGCTTGGGAAGAGCGCTATCCCGGTGTGCAGCGTGGCGCTATTGGTCAGGCTGCGGGCGAAGCGCTCTTCATGCGCGAGCTGTTCAAGCTCTACGTCATCGCCATCTTTGCCATGTATGCCATGCTGGCCGTGGCGTTCCGCAGCTATCATCAACCTCTGCTGATCACGCTGGCCATGCCCTTTGCGGTCGCCGGCGCCATCCTCGGCCATCTGGCCTTGGATGTGAGCATGTCGCTCATGAGCTACTTCGGTATTGCCGCCGCCGTGGGTGTGGTGGTGAACGACAACCTGGTGCTCATCGACTATATGAACCGGCTGCGTAGCCAGGGGCAACGTGCGCGGGAGGCGGTCATCAACGCCGGGGTAGCGCGTTTCCGCCCCATTCTGCTGACCACCGTGACCACCATTGTGGGTTTGACGCCCATGCTGTTCGAGCGCTCGATTCAGGCCAAGTTCCTGATTCCGGTGGTGGTGTCCCTGTGCTTTGGCGTACTGCTGGCCTTCTTTGTCACGCTGCTGCTGATTCCGGCGTTGTATGCGATCGGTGATGATGTGACCCGTCTCAGTGCGCGCATGCGGCGCGCATTGGCTGCCCTGTTTGGTCGTTCGGTAGTAGACGAAACGGCCGGCTAGTTACCCTCCGAAAGCTGCCCGCCGCCAGGCGGGCACGCTTTATGCCAATTGCAAAGGTAGATGCCGCAGGCGCTGGCCGCTGGCCGCATACACGGCATTGGCCACCGCCGGTGCCAGCGGTGGCAAGCCCGGCTCGCCGACCCCGCTGGGCGGCCGCTCACTGGGCAGAATCTCAACCACGACCTCGGGTGCCTCCGGCAGGCGCAGTGGGGGGTAGTCGTGAAAGTTGCTCTGGCGCACGGCGCCCTGATCCAGATCGATACGCCCATAGAGCGCTGCGCTGAGTCCGTAGACGATGCTGCTTTCCATCTGACTGCGTACCAGCTGGGGATTCACGGCCAGCCCGCAGTCCACCACGCAGCTGATCCGATGCACCTGGATGCGGTCCTGCGCGACCGAGACCTCGGCCACCTGCGCGACCACACTGCCAAAGGATTCGTGGACGGCCAGACCCAGTCCCCGTCCGGGTACCGGCTGGCCCCAGTTGGCCAGCTTTGCCACAGCCTGGAGTACGGGCACGAGCCGGCTGTTGGCCGGCAGGTGGCTGAGCCGGAAGTCCAGGGGATCCTGATCGGTGGCGACGGCCATTTCGTCCATAAACGATTCTTTGAAAAAGCCGCTGAAGGAGTGGCCTACGGCGCGCCAGAAGCCGGTGCGCAGGCCCGGATCAACGGTGACGTGCTCCAGCAGCAGGCTGGGTGACTGGTAATTGGCGAACAGCCCTTCCACGCTGAGCGGGTCGACGGTCCAGCGATTAAAGACCGGGTGCAGCTGCTGCCCCGCCCAGCGCACTAATGCATCCGGCATAAGGGCTGGGGCCAGGCTGCCGGCGAATTCTTCCAGCGCATAGTTCAGCACGTTGGGCCCGGCCCGACGGACGGCGCAGCTCTGCAAGCGGCCGTTCTCATCCAGGCCGGCGCGAAAGCGCGCGCGGGCGGCGGGCCGGTAAAAATCGTGGCGCATATCGTCTTCCCGCGACCACAGGAGCTGGATGGGCTCGCCGCTGGCCTGGGCCAGTTGCAGGGCCTCACGCACAAAATCCGCATAGGCGCGACGCCCGAAGCTACCGCCCACAAAGGTGCTGTGCACGGTGATCTTGTCCGCTGCCAGACCGGTCTGGAAGGCCGCCGTGCCCTGAATGCCCTGGGGCCCCTGATTGCCGGTCCAGATTTCGCAGTGGTCGCCGTCCAGGCGCACGGTGCAGTTCATGGGTTCCATGGCGGCGTGGGCAAGATAGGGCACGGAGTAGTCCGCCTCCACCACCGTGGTCGCGGTGGCCAGCGCCTCAAGTGGCGTGCCGCGCCGCTCAACCTCCTCGGCCTCGGGCTGATCCAGTGCGCTGATCATGGCCTCATCTAGCGCCTCTGAGGACCAGGCAGCCAGCGGCGGCTCATCCCATTCAAGCGCAATCGTGTCCGCCGCTTTACGGGCCTGCCAGTAGTGTTCAGCAACGACACCTACACCTTCGGCGATGGGATAGACACCGATGACGCCGGGCATTTCCAGCGCCTGACTGGCGTCATAGCGCAGCAACTTGGCGCCGATCACCGGTGCGTGTTTGACCACCGCCCGCTTCAGGCCGGGAAAGTCCACGTCCAAACCGAAGGTGGCGGTGCCGGTAGCCTTGGCCAGCGCATCGACCCGCGGACGATCCTGACCGATAAAGCGCCAGTCAGCCGGGGCGGTGAGCTGTGGTTCCGCTGGCACCGGCAAGCTGGCTGCGCGCTCGGCAAAGCGGCCCCAGTCATAGCTGCTGTCACCGCTGTGAATCTGGCCGTCACGCAGCTCAAGTCGGTCCAGCGGCTGTCCCAGCTCGGCGGCGGCGGCCTGCAGCAGCAGTTCTCGCGCCTGGGCGCCGGCGCGGCGCAGGGGCTGGTAGAAGCCGGCCATGCTGGTGCTGCCGCCGGTGGCCTGACGGCCCATGGCCGGATTGGCAAAAGCGGCATGGACCCCGGCCGCATGCACCTGGATGTGGTCCGGGGGCAGTCTTAGTTCTTCAGCCAGTAGCGTGGTGAGCCCGTGGTATACGCCCTGACCCATCTCCGAGGCGGGCAGATAAAAATGCACCTCACCGGCCGGGGTGATTTGCACAAAGGCGTTGGGCGTCAGGGCCTGCTCGGCGAGATGCGGCACCGGGCCAGGTTCATCACGCAGCAGCGGAATGCCGACCACCAGCCCGCCGGTTACCAGGGCAGCGGTTTTCAGAAAGCGGCGTCGGCCGGGTTTCTTTGGCTGCTCTTTACCGGGGTCTTGCGGGTCGTTTTGGGTCGGGACCTGGGTCATGAGTCGGCGCCCTTATCCGCGCTGACGGCTTCGGTGGCGGGCGTTACTGGAGTCTCCGCGGCGCTGTGGATGGCTGCGCGTATCTGGCCATAGGCACCGCAGCGGCAGATGTTACCGGCCATGGCGCGGTCGATGTCCGCATCGCTGGGGGCCGGGTTGCTGGCCAGCAGCGCCTCGGCGGACATGATCTGCCCGGACTGACAGTAGCCGCACTGGGGCACGCTGTGCGCCACCCAGGCCTGCTGCAGCGTTGAGGGCTCTTGCGGTGTGCCAATGCCTTCGATGGTGGTGATGTGCTTGCTGGCCACGGCGCTGACGGGCAGGACGCAGCTGCGTACCGCGGCACCATCCACATGCAGCGTACAGGCACCGCAGAGCCCCATGCCGCAGCCAAATTTCGAACCCTTGAGCTTAAATTCGTCCCGGATGACCCACAGCAGCGGGGTGTCCGGATCCAGCGCGGTGCTTACCGGCTGGCCATTGAGGGTGAATTGGACCATGAGCGTTCCAGGCTTTGAGTAGTTCAACGAGTCTAACAAGTCGCGATGAAGTCGCCATCAGCGGGCTCTTCGGCCCGGGCTGACGCCGCACCGCGTCGCGCTGGGGCCGTCTTTTCTCTGCCTACCCGCACTGCGGCGTCTTGAGCAGTGATGGGCTAGCATAGCGTTCGGAAAATAACGGGATCACACAGGTGACAGCAGCACTCGATGTAATCG
>JABSSV010000357.1 GCA_013213875.1 Lysobacterales bacterium | reverse complement strand
CCACCGTCTTTTCACTCGGCCTCGCATCACCCACCGCGCTGTATTGGCGCAACAAGTTCGCCATCGACAATTCGGGCTTTGGACGAACTCTATTCCGATTTCACGGTGAGCACTCGCGATTCTATCGTATTGTCTATGCTGCCTTCGTTATCACCGTAGTCGGCATCTTGTTATATGTCCTTTTGATAGGCATTGTCGCCCCGCTGGTAACGCTGGCGCCGGGCAGTGAGACCACGCGTATCGGCGAGATCTTCGTTACGATCCTGACTCTCGGTATTTTCGCCGTATACGCCGTAGTCGGTGTGTACGTGCAGGTTCGGCTGCGCAACTACACTTATTCCAACTCGACGCTGGGCAACAATAAATGTGTTTCCACTCTGTCGGTGCGGGACATGCTGGTGCTGTACGCGACCAACGCCCTGGCCATCGCTTTCTCGCTCGGTTTGCTGACGCCGTGGGCGCAGATTCGCATGGCCAAGTATCGCGCTGACAATACGCTGGTGCTGCTCGCCGACGATTGGGAAGACTACGTATCGGCCAAGAACCACGGTGGCTCCGCACTCGGCGATGAGATTGGCGACATCTTCGACGTGGATGTCGACTTCGGGTTCTGATGGCGATAACGGCCCGCTACTTTGACGGCGAAACCGCCGCCTCTCAGCAAGGTGAACTGCACCGCTACGGGCGTTTGCTCACCTTCCGAACCGCTGGCCGTGAACTGAGCTTTCACCTGGACGATGCGGAACTCAGAGAACCGATCGGCTCCGGCACCTGGTCGATCGAGTTATCCAACGGGGCCAGCCTGCATTTTGAAGATGCTGAGTTTGGCGAGGTTATCGCCGACGAGATCGGGCACGACCGCACTATGTCAATTTTGGAAGGCTCATGGCGATGGGCCGTTATCGCGATTGTGGTGGTCGTGGTCGGCACCTGGGCAGTGCTGCCCTACGGCGTACCGGAAGCCGCTCGGCATATCGCTTTTGCGATGCCACCCAATCTCGATGTCACACTCAGTGAAGAAAGCGTTGATGTGCTGGACAATATTTACTTCGACGAGAGTCAGCTAGAGCCTGAGCAGATCGCCCGCGTGCAGGCGCTGTTTGACGAAGTGGTCACGATCGACCCCGAGTACCAGAACTATAAACTGCTGTTTCGCAATTCCAAGATATTCGGACCAAACGCGTTCGCAGTACCTGGCGGCATCGTCATCATGACCGACGGTATGGTCCATATTGCCGAAAGCGATGATGAGTTGATGGCCGTGCTGGCCCATGAAGTTGGGCACCTTTCCGAACGACATGGCCTGCGCACCATTCTGCAAAACTCAAGCAGCGCCGTGCTGATCGCTGGATTGACCGGTGACCTCACCAACATTACAGCGCTCTCCGCCACCGTGCCGACGTTTCTAATGCAGGCCAAGTACTCACGAGACTTTGAACGCGAGGCCGATGATTTTGCCTTCGACTATCTGGAGTCACAGGGCATCGAGACGGATGTTTTGTCAGCGCTGCTACTGCGCATCGAAAGCGAGTTTGGCGATAATGGCGAATTACCCGACGCCACCTGGATGTCGACACATCCGCGCAGCGAAGACCGACTACGTGACTCGGGCGACTCAGACTAGTGCCAGGTAATTCAGTCGCAGCGCGGTAACCGTGACCAGCAGCCCTTAGATGATGCGGAACGCGCTCGAGGCCCGGTGCGCTGACGGCCCTATCAGTCGGAAAGCTGTCGGCACAGCGCTTCGTTCTCCCGCACGACACGCTCGAGTTCGATCGTTCCGGCTACAGACGCAGCGGGCAGTTCGTAGTCCAGTGTCGCTGCGCCACAGTCAGCGAACTCGATCGAAACCGTACCCTGGCCGGTGACGGTTTGCTGCTTGGTGCTGACGCCATCGAAGACCCCTCCTGTGGTGTAGGCCACATCCAGCGTAGCACTGTTGCCATCGATCGGGCCGATGGCCGTAAACCAGCGCTGGCCCGCCCCCCCGATGATCGCCTCACCATCAGCTGGTGGGTCCGTATCGAAGGTGAATTTGGCCATAAACAGCTGCTCCGAGTCCGGGAATACGTTGATGAGCACGCCCTGGCCCGCCGTCGACGGGTTGTACCAGGCATCGTTCAAGCCCGGGTTGAGCTTAAACCCGTCATTCTCAAGCCCGGCGCCAGACACCCGCGCGCGAGTGCCTTGCCCGGCCTGGATGACCGAACCATCTGCAAGCGCTTCGCACAGCGCCTCGTTTTCCGCGGACACGCGCTGCAGCGGGATCGTGCCCTGCAGACCCGCACCCGTCAGATCGTAGTTGAGCGTCGCCGTGCCGCAGTCACTGAACGCCAGTACCAGCGTACCCTGGCCGACTGAGGTCACCGGCGCCGGGATTTCCTGGTCGAAAACCCCACCCGTGGTGTAGCCCACGTCCAGTTCGACGCGGTTGCCGTTGAAATCACCCAGGGCTGTCAGCCAGCGCTGACCCGGACCGCCGATGTTGGCCTGCGCGGCTTCCGCAGGGTAGTAACCCGGCTCGAACGTGAACATGGCGATGAACACCTTGCGCAGCTCCGGAAAGACATTGACGAAGACGCCCTGACCCGACGTCTCCGGGTTATACCAGGCATCGTTCAGGCCGGCATTAAGCACAAAGGGTTCAGCGTCCGGGTCGTAATCCGCCGGGTACCATTGGCGCAACACGCGGTCGATCTGCTCGAGGGCCCGCCGGCCCAGCTGCTCACTGTCCCAGTTGGCGAGCGCCCAGTCATAGCGATCGTAATGGACCGGATCGACCCGGGGCCGGTTGTGATCGTACCAGGGCTGGAAGCCCGTACGCGTGCGCGGAACGATGCTGCGGTAGTGCATGAGCCGCTTGTAGATTTCCGGACTCGGCGGCAGCTGGATCAGCTCCGCCTCAAGTTCCGGCGTGCCGCGTACGCCCCAGAAGTGGAACAGGGGCATGGGGTTCACACCGAGCGAATCCGCTGCCGCACGCAGGTACTCGTCATCTTCGACGAACTCCTTCTCGTAGGTGAACTCAATGCCGCCCTGGGCCAGCCAGCGGTCATAGATGACGCGATTGGTAGCGCCCAGCTTGTCCCAACCGAACAGCATGGCCATGTCGACGTACTTGGCATAACCACGATGCTGATAACGCAGTTCGTGGCAGGCCCAGGGTTCCATGGTGGGATCGCAGCCCATCTCCGCGTTATCGCGGAAATTATGGGTCATGATCCAGTCCATGGCGGCCTGATCACGGTTCTGGTCCGCATCGGCCGAGTGCGTCATGGCCTCATCGATGTCCAGACCCAGTCCCCCATTGAAGCCGCCGACGAACGGCATCTGGGCGATGGTTTCGACCTCCGGGCCAAGGGTCGGCCAGCGCATGTTATGGCCCATCTCGTGCAATACGATCTCAGGCAGCGAGGTCAGCCGATGATAATTCGGATCGGTGATATTGAGCGGCGACGCCCGGAAGCTCTGGAAGGCGTTGAAATCCGGTCCGTTCGGCGCCGACCGATCGTCGAAGGGTACCGGGTAGCCGGCGCTGTAACCCCCGAAGGGCAGCTGCGTGTCGAGCATGGCCCACTCGGTTTTCTTCCTGCTGAAGTCGCGGCCGAGCATCACGGCCACCCCTTCCCAGAGCTGGTCCCATAGGGCCATGGCCTCGGCCGGGTTGTCCGAGTATTCACCGATGGACGCTGGCCAGGTGAACATCATGTGCTCCGATTCGAAGTCCGCCCAGGGAACGTGACGGCTGTCGATGTCAGCGCGCCATTCAGCCAGATTCGTGACCCGGCCCGGCAGATAGCGGAAATAGGGTGCCTTGACGGCGCGGTCGATGGTGATAGGAATCCAGCCCAGGTCCGTGCCCGGGGGCACTTTAATGTAGAGCGCTCCGCCGAAGGGGTTGGCGACACCCACCGTGGCCTGGTTCAGGTCATAGCTCTTGGACACGCGCGGGAAGCGGCTGATGCGCGGGAGCTTGCGCGACAAGTCATTGCCATGACCTCCGACCACGGCCTTCAGACCGGCCTGGCGCCAGGCCGGGTCGATCCTCACGCGGACGATCTCGCCGGGGGGTACGTAGAAGCCCGTGGGCCGCATGGCGCCTTCCTTATCCGCCGGGTAGAACACCGCCGGATCCGCCTCGAAGCTGGCATCGATCTCCACAATCTGGTCCCGTAAACGCGGCGCCTGATTGGCGACACGGCCGGGAAATACGTCTGCGGCCTCGAACTTCAGGCCCGCCAGCGCCTGCAGCTCGCCCTGGGCAAACACCGTGTCGTGCACCTCCTGCTGGAGGGCGAGCATGGCCCGGTCCTCCGGCGGCCATTGGTCAACATTTTGGGCGCCCCGGTTGCTAAACAGCGGCGGGTTCGCCGCTTCGAAGGCGGCCATGAAGGCATCCGCTGCCTCGCGATGGGCGAGGTACTGGCCTGCCTTATGCAGGGCGATATCGAGATAGGCCGCCTCGCGCTCCTCCGCGCTCAGCGGCTGCGCGCCTTCGATATGGGCACGCAGGGCCTCAAGACCAGAACGGAAGCGATCACCGTCTACGGCCGGCGCACGGTCGTAGACTGCCAAGCGGTCGATGGTGACCCCCGAGTTGAAGGCGTCCCACCTCCACCAGGTACCCCGGTACCAGCCCAGATACATGTCGTTGCCGACGGTACCATCAATGATATTGTCGACCAGCGCATCGCTGTTGAACGGGCGGACCATGTAGTTCCCATCAACCAGAAACTGCAGGGTCTGCGCCTCAAAGTCCACCACCATTTCAAGGTCAACCCATTCTCCGGGCCGGATGGCGCCGATGATTATGTTCTCGTCGTAGAAGGGATCCTCGCAGTCGTCGCCATAGCGCAGCACCAGCCGGTACTCGTCGCTGCCGTTGTCGGACGGCCACCAAAGAATGGTGAAGCCCTCGGCACACCAGCGATTGTCGCGCTGAATGCTCCACAGATAGCCAACCTCTTGGTCCGGCCCCTCCAGCGGATCAATCTTGAAGCGCGACTGGACCGTGAAGGACCCGTTGGCGAGCAGGTCCGTCGTCAGGGAAGCGGGATAGCGGACCGATTCCTGCGGCGCGAGGT
>JABSSV010000356.1 GCA_013213875.1 Lysobacterales bacterium | reverse complement strand
CCACCCGGGGTCAGGTGGTGCTTAACGGGCGCAAGCTGAGTCAGACGCCGGCGCGTCAGGCGCCGAGCGTGCGGCAGCAGACCGGCATGATTTTCCAGGACCATAAACTGCTGCCTGACAAGACCGTGTTTGACAATGTGGCACTGCCCTTGATGATCGCCGGCTTGCGCTATCAGGACATCGGCAAGAAGGTCCGCGCGGCGCTGAAGAAGGTAGGCCTGGAGGATCGGGAGCGTTCCTGGCCACTGGCCCTGTCAGGCGGTGAGCAGCAACGGGTTGGCGTAGCGCGTGCCATCGTGGGCATGCCGCCCGTATTGCTGGCGGACGAGCCGACGGGCAACCTGGATCCTACCCTGTCCTGGGAACTGTTCCGGCTTTTTCGTGAACTCAATGCGCGCGGCATGACGATTCTCGTGGCGTCCCATGATCTCGATTTGGTCCGGCGCATGGGCCAGCGTGTGCTGGTTCTGTCCCAGGGCCGACTGGTGGATGACCTGACGCCGGGCACGGCGGCATGAGGCCCTCAACGGGCATCCTCCGGCGTATGCGCCAACGTGTTCGCGCCGCACTCCGACGCCATAGCTATAGTTTCTTCTCCAGCCTGGGCGCGCTGATGAGTCACCGTGCCGGGACTCTGATGACGCTGCTGGTGATTGGCATTGCCATGCTTCTGCCTTTGGGCCTTCATCTGACGCTGGTGAATCTGGAGCGGGTGGACCTGCAGGAAGAGCAGTGGGGGGCCATGTCGGTCTTTATGGCACCCGCGGCTAACGCCAGTGCCGTTGAAGGGCTTATGCAGGAACTGCGGGGGCTGGATACGGTGGAACGGGTGGCGGCCCTGAGCCCGGCAGAGAGTATGCAGGAGTTTCTGCAGCAGTCCGGTTTTTCCGAATCCATGCTGCCGCTGGATGATAACCCCTTGCCCTGGGTGATTACCGTGGTGCCGGTGGGCGGCGCCGGGTTGGAGGCGCGTGTGCTGGCCTTGAGCGACATCCTGCAGGGGCGGCCCCTGGTGGAGGCGGTAGAACTGGACCGGGAATGGTTGCAGCGGTTGGGCCGCTTTATTGAGCTGGGTGAAGCCGTGGTAGCGACCCTGGCGCTGCTGTTTGCGCTGGCAGTGGTGGTGGTAGTGGCCAACACGATCCGCCTCGATGTGGCCGCCCGGTCACAGGAAATTGAGGTTATGTCGCTGGTGGGAGCGCGGCCCGGCTTTATCCGGCAGCCATTTCTCTACAGTGGCTTCTGGTACGGCCTGCTGGGCGGTGTGGTGGCCATGATTCTGGTCAATTTGGGGCTGGAGTATCTGGACCGTCCCCTGGCCCGTCTACTGGAGACCTATGGACAGGAAGGCCGCTTGCAGGGGCTGGGCCTGCGCGCCACCCTAGCGCTGCTACTGGCCGGCGGGCTGCTGGGTTTGCTGGGGGCCTGGTTTGCGGTTCAGCAGTATCTTCGCATGATGGCGCAGAGTGGCACATTGGGTCGAAGATAAAGTATTGAAATAACGAGAAAAAAACTTTTTCACCTATTTTTGAACTATCGTTCTATAATGTGGTCCTACCCAGCATGAGAGGCAGTTGTAAGATTGCCGCCCGAAAGGGCTGAAAAACCACTTGCAGATTGCGCCTTCGGACCGGGCCGGCTTGACGCTTTTAGCGGCCGAAACTGGTACAATGGCGCGTTAGATTGTAGGAGTTCCCATGAGCAAAGCACTCGTACCCAGCCATCTTCTGGCGCCTGCTGGCACCGGTAACCTGGATGCATACATTCAGGAGGTTTACAAAATTCCGGTGCTGACTCTGGAAGAAGAACGCGACCTGGCCACTCGCTATCGCGATGAGGAAGACCTTGAGGCGGCGCGCCGCCTGGTGTTGGCTCATCTGCGTTTTGTGGTGCACGTGGCCAAAGGCTACGCGGGCTATGGACTCAACCTGGGTGACCTGATCCAGGAAGGTAACATCGGCCTCATGAAAGCGGTCAAACGCTTTGATCCTGAGCGCGAAGTGCGTCTCGTTTCTTTTGCCGTGCACTGGATTCGCGCGGAAATGCATGAGTTCATCCTGCGCAACTGGCGCATCGTCAAGGTCGCTACCACCAAGGCGCAGCGCAAGCTGTTCTTCAATCTGCGCAAGTCCAAAAAGCGTCTGGGCTGGTTGAACATGGAAGAGGTCAATACGGTAGCCAATGACCTCGGAGTGAAGCCGGAGACCGTGCTGGAAATGGAGTCGCGCCTGTCAGGACAGGACATCGGTTTTGATCTGACCGGCGCCGATGACGATGACAAGCCCATGGTGGCGCCGGCGGCCTATCTGGAAACCAGCGTCAGCAATCCGGAACAGACGCTGGAAGCTGCCGATCAGACGTCCCATGACAACGGCTTGCTGTACCAGGGTATGGGTGAGCTGGACGACCGCAGTCGCGACATCATTCGTCGCCGCTGGCTGTCCGAGGGCAAATCCACGCTGCAGGAGCTGGCCAACGAGTATGGCGTGTCAGCCGAACGTATTCGCCAGCTCGAAGCCAACGCCATGAAGAAACTGCGAGTCAGCATGAGCGCCTGATACTGCGAACCGGCAACGCAACAGCTACTAACGGCCTCCCAAGCGGAGGCCGTTTTCGTATGAGGAATAGAAGAAAGTGACGGTACACAACATGCAGAGCAATAGCAGGGACGCGGGCTGGCGGGTGATGAAATTCGGGGGCACCAGCGTCAGTAGCGCGGACCGCTGGCACGCCATTGCCCAGCAGGTCCAGCGTGCACGCGCAGACGGTTTTCGGGTGCTGGTGGTGGTGTCCGCTCTGAAAGGCGTCACGGATCGGCTGCAGGCGCTTGCCGCCGCTGAGCACAAGCAGCCGGCGCCGGAGATTTTAGCCGGCCTGTGGCAGGAGCATGAGGCCTTGCTGAACCATCTGTCCTTGACACCGGATCCGGCCTTCCATCACGCGTGGGAGGCCTTGCTGGCGGATTTGGCGGCGCCCCTGAGCGGTGCCGCTGCCCACTCTGCCCAGGTGCAGGCACGCGGTGAGGACCTGAGTGCGGCCCTGGGCGCACAAATACTGACCGAGCTGGCAGCGCCGTGTTGTCACAGCCCGTCCTTGGAGCTGCTGGCCTGTGAGCCAGAGCTGAGTCAGGGACCGCTGAGTGCTTACTGTGCAGCCGGTGTGGACCGTGATCTCGCGCAGCGACTTGCCGCCGCCGGTCCCCTGCACATCACGCAGGGTTTTCAGGTCGCTGGTCCCGACGGGCGCCCCTGGCTACTGGGACGGGGTGGATCGGATACCTCCGCGGCACTGTTGGCGGCCCGGCTGGCAGCTAAGGAATTGGAAATCTGGACCGATGTGCCTGGTGTCTTCAGTGCCGATCCTGCGCGGGTGCCGGAAGCACGTCTCTTACGTCAGCTCAGCTATAGCGAGGCGCAGGAGTTTGCTGCCATGGGCGCGAAGGTGCTTCATCCGCCCTGTATTGCGCCGCTGCAAGCGCATGGCATCAGGCTGAGTATCCGCGATACCGGTCAACCGGAGGCACCGCATACGCAGGTGGGTCCGCGATCGGCCGAGACGCAGGGACTGATCAAAGGGGTGGTCAGCCGTCGAAACGTTACCCTGATCAGCATGGACAGCCCCAGCATGTGGCATCAGCCGGGCTTTCTGGCGGACGCTTTTGGTCTGTTCAAACGCCACGGTCTCTCTATCGACCTCATATCGACCTCTGAATCGAGCGTCACCGTCAGTCTGGATCCGCTGCGTCCGGGCAGCCCTGTGACCCGGGGGCTGGAAGCTTGTCTGGAAGATCTGTCCCGCTTGTGTACGGTACAGCTGCGCACAGAGTGCGTGGCCGTCAGTCTGGTGGGCAACGCCATGCGTACCCTGCTCGGGCGCCTTGGCGATGCCTTCGACCTGTTTCAGGACCGTACGGTGCACATGGTTACCCAGTCCGCTAATGATCTTAACTTCACCGTGGTGGTGGACGCGGCCCAGAGCGACCGGTTGGTGCAAAGCCTGCATGCCAAGCTGATCGACGCGACCGCGGCGCAGCATGATGCCTTTGGTCCCAGTTGGTCCACCTTGAAGGCGGCGCCCGTGCCGCAGCCTACGCCCTGGTGGGAGCAGCATCGTGCGGATTTGCTGGCGCTGGCGCAGGCGGGGCCGGCCTATGTATACCACTTACCGGCCATGCGTGAGGCTGCCCGACGCTTACTCGGTTTGCGCTCCATTGACCGCGTGCTCTATGCCATGAAGGCCAATGATCACCCGGAGGTGCTGCGGGCGCTTTATGCGGAGGGGGTGAGCTTTGAATGTGTCTCTCCGGGAGAGGTAGCCCATGCCTTGCGCGAGATCCCCGAACTGGATCCCAAGCATCTGCTGTGTACCCCCAATTTTGCTTCCCGGGAGGATTATGAAGCGGT
>JABSSV010000355.1 GCA_013213875.1 Lysobacterales bacterium | reverse complement strand
TTGGGCGCCTCGGTTGCTGAGGGTGCTTCATAACCCAGCGTCAGGTTCAGCTCGATCAGCTGCTGATCGGTCAATGGCAAGCGCACCTCGGCCTGGGCCACAGAGAACACCGTTCCCAGGGGCGTGCCGGCTGTCACCAGCTGGCCGATGCTGACCTGTCGGTCCAGCACACGCCCATGAAACGGCACGCGAATCTCAGCCCGCTCCAGATCCAGCCGCGCTTTACGCAGCTCGGCCTCCGCCGAACGTAACATGGCCTCCGCTTCCGCGACCTGCGTCAGGTTGAGGGAAAAATCGGTCGGCACATCGCCGGGTTTGGCCTTGGCCTGCCATTCTCTGGCCTTGATGGCCTTGGTGGCCAATTGCCGCTCAAGCTGGGTTTTGGCTTGGGCCACCGCTGCCTCGGCGCGTGCCAGGGCCAGCCGGTAGTCCGTATCGTCGATTTTCAGCAGCACGTCTCCCGGCTGAAACTCCGCACCGGGATTGAATTGATCAGACAAGGCTACGATGCGTCCACTGACCTGCGGCACGAGCTCGATTTCAGTTTTGGCCCGAACCTCGCCTTGGGTGACAACAGATACGCGGGCCTGTTCCTGCCGCGCTTCATCCACATAGAGGGAAACCAGACGTGTTTCCTGTTCTTTCCGTTCCGGTTCTGGACGCGCAGCGGCCAAACCCTTCACGACCATGATCCCCACTATCAGTACACATACAGGTGCGGAAATTTTCAGCAATTTTTTCACGACAATCCTCTTTTCTTGTGTTCGGGGTCTGAGCCCCATCTCTTGACGCTGGATGCAGCGCATCCAAACGTGGTCCCCCGCACAGGCCTCCGCAACCTGTGAGTCGGCCGGCGTTTTTATCGGTACTGTGTCTGGTCACACGCCCACGCCTAGCAGCTGTAGTGGAACACGGCCGCTGCTGCGATGCATGGGCCGAAAGTCAGGGGCTAAAGAACCGGCCCGTTCATGCGCTTTCCAGCCGCCCCCGTTTCCGTCACTACTCAGGACGCTGGCAGTCCACAAAAAGTTACAAGCATCAGGGACAGGGCAGTCTCTGGGCAGACGCCAAAAAATTCCAGAGCGCATGATTTCGGGCTCAATAATTGATAAGAATCTATCACTCTAAAGTCTTTTATTGATTGTTTTTATTGATATTTTAATATCTTGTTGCATTATTTCTATAAGACTATAGAATGTCGCCTCGCGCCCATGGCATGACATCAAAATGCAAAACCCTGACTCGCCCAAATATCAGCAACAGAAGCTCTCCGCGATCCGCGCGGCGGCGGCCGTGTTCGCGCGCAAGGGCTATCACGGCGCCAGCACGACCGACATCGCCAGCGAGCTGGGCATCAAGCAAGGCAGTCTCTACTACTATTTTTCCTCCAAGGAAGAGGCGCTGGAGCAGGTGTGCCTGTTTGGCATTCGCGACTACGTGCAACGCATGGAAGAGATCGCCGCCAGCGAACAATCCTTCGAGGCACAGCTGATGGCTACCGTCACCTCGCACTTGTCCAGCTATCGCGAGAAAAACGAAGCCTTGAAGGTACATAACGATGAGCGCCTGTATCTGCCCGAAATCAAGCGCATCAAACTTAAGCAGATGGGCAGCCATTACCGCGAGCTGCTGGAAGGCATCTTCAACGCCGCCGTGGCTAACGGCCAGCTGCGGGCCGGCCTCGATTGCCATTTCGCCGCCCAGACCGTGATTGGAGCCTGCAATGCCTGGGGTGACCTGATCGTGCGCGATAGCTCGCTGGACGTATTCGAAGTGATCCAGAAACTGACCGAAGTGCTGCTGTTCGGCTTTCGCCCGCAGCCTGCACACACCTAAATTTGACGAATTCTGACCAAAAGGACTGACACCATGGGTGCCAACAAAGAGCCGCACGGCGGCGAATTGAAAAACCTCTACCTGCCGGCTGCGGAAGCGGAAGCAGAAAAAGCCCGCGCCAAGGACTATGCGTCCTGGGACCTGACCCCGCGCCAGCTGTGTGACCTTGACCTGCTGCTGAACGGTGCCTTTTCACCGCTGGAAGGTTTTCTTGGCGAAGCCGATTACGATGCGGTTTGTGCCGGCATGCGGCTGGTCAGCGGTGTGCTCTGGCCCATGCCAATCACCCTGGATGTAAGCGCAGAATTTGCCGGTAAGGTAGCCGTTGGCGACACCATCGCCCTGCGCGATCAGGAAGGCGTACTGGTCGCTACGCTGGAAGTCAGCGATAACTGGCAGCCCAACAAAGAGCGCGAAGCCGAGCAGGTTTTCGGCAGCACGGATGACACGCACCCGGCTGTTAACTACCTGTTTAACCAGGCCGGCGCCCACTATCTGGGCGGCAAGCTGCGCGGCGTGGAAGCTCCTACCTACTATGACTTTAAAGGCCTGCGTGAATCGCCTGCAGAAGTGCGCGCGCGCATGGAGAAACTGGGCTGGCGGAAAGTGGTGGCCTTCCAGACCCGCAATCCCCTGCACCGGGCCCATCAGGAGCTCACGTTCCGCGCCGCCCGTGAAGTAGAAGCCAATCTGCTGATCCATCCGGTGGTTGGCATGACCAAGCCGGGCGATATCGATCACTTCACCCGCGTGCGCTGCTACGAGCATGTGCTGGAACAGTATCCGGAGCAGAC
>JABSSV010000354.1 GCA_013213875.1 Lysobacterales bacterium | reverse complement strand
TTGATTAATAACGGTAAGCGAGCTCCAGCCCGTAGCGACGTTCGGAACCCGGATGGTTGAAAGCGCCACCAAATTCCGGCGCCGGAATCACCTCTTCCAGATAGTCTTCATCGGTGAAGTTGGTGCCGAAGACGGTCAGTGTCCAGTTATCCCAGGTAATGCCGGTGCGGAGATCAAAAATCGCGTAGGCATCACGCTGGGTCACGCTGTATTCTGCGATACCCAGGCCGCCACTGCCCGCGCCAAAACCCAGTTCAAACAGGGGCATAAAGATCGTGGGGCGATCACCTGCCTGCACCGTGTGGAACCAGGTTTCTCCCACCCAGCGGCCGTCCACACGGGCAAAGAACTCCATGCCGTTGTTCATGGGCAGGTTGAAGTCAACGGAAACATTGGCCGTATAGTCCGGCGTGTAGGGGGCCTTGTTGCCCACCGTGTCCGGGCGTGAGCTGTTCTCCTTAATCTCCGTATCCAGCCAGTTGAAGCCGGCGAAGAAGCGCCAGTTTTCATTCAGCACATAGTCCGCACCCAGCTCCGCACCCTGGATTTCCACCTTGTCGATATTGGACACCACGCGGAGCAGGCCAAAGGTACCCACGAAGAACTCGAAGAACTGCATGTCGTCCACCGTGGTCTGGTAGACCGCGCCGTTCAGGCGCAGGCGACCGTCGGCCAACTGGCTGTTGAAGCCCAGCTCAAAGGCACTGGACGTCTCTTTATCGAAGTCGTCATTAATATCAGGCAGCGGCACACCGAGCTGATCGGCGAAGCAGATGCCCAAGGGATTACCGCAGTTGATGAAACCATTGATGAACACGTCCACGGTGGCCTCGGAACCGGAGTTATTGAAACCACCGGCCTTGAAGCCCACACCCCAGCTGCCGAACAGCGAGGTGTTGTCGGTCACATCCCAACGCACGGCAACTTTCGGCTGCGTTTCCGAGTAGGTCTGCGACTTGTCCGGAATAACGCCCGCGGGGTTAATAATGGGGCTCAGGCCCGGGTTCAGCTGATCGTTAAACACGCCGTCGAAGTTCAGATCGATATAGGACTGGCGCGCATTCGGGTCCACCAGGCTGGAAACGGAGCGCTTCTCGCGGTCATAGCGCAGGGCGAAGGACAGCTCTACCGAATCGGTGATGTCCCATTCCAGCTGACCAAAGATGGCAAACACTTCGCTATCGAACTGATCCCAGGCCAGAGACGCGGTGGAGTTCGGACCGGGCTCAGGCTGATAGAGCCCACGCACCGGTGCCGCGCCGCTGTCCCGGTTCAGGGACACACCCACTTCGCGATCGATATCCAGGTAGTAAACACCGGCCATCCACTGCAGCGCCGAATCTGTGTCCGAAGCCAGACGCAGCTCAAAGCTATAGTCCTTCTGATTCCGCACCTGTTCCTGGATCCCGTCACAGGTGGTGGGCGTGTAGGCACCAAGGAAAGAACCGTTGACCGGATCAAAGATAACGCCCACCGGTGAGGTGCCAATGAACTGCGGGGGCAGCAAAGGGTAGCCCGTATTGGCCAGCGTACTGCTCTGACAAACCGGGTCCGTGTTGTAGAAACCAAAGGCTGCCGAGGTGCCGTCAGAGATCAGGTTGTTCTCAATGTCCGAATAGAGAAACCAGCTCGTTAGCGTCATATCGCCAAAGGAGTGGTCCAGCTTGGTGGAGAACTCAAAGGCATCTTGGTCGTTATCAGGCACGATATTGCCATTGAACTGGAATTCGAAGTCGTTCACGTCCTGATAGGCGGGCGGATTGTTCAGTGCGGCCGCAAAGACCGGCAACGCAAAGGTTGAGTTAAAGGTGATGGAGTTGGCGTCCACCTTGCCCACCCGGAGTTTCGTATCCAGCGTGGTGCTGTCGTTTGGCTCCCAGACCAGGCGTGCATTGACGTTGTAGGATTCGAAGGAATCTACCGTGGCCGCACCACCCTGAAACTTGTTGCGGTAGTAGCCGTCAGACTCGCGGTAGTCAGCGGACAAACGCCAGAATAGGGAATCGCTCAAACCGCCGCCCAGGGAACCCTTAAACAGGTAGGTATCGTCCTGCGCCATGCTAATCAGCGCAGAGGCTTCGCGTTCCGCCGAAGGGGGTATGGTGGTTACAATCACTGCGCCAGCCGCCGCATTGCGCCCGTAGATGGCGCCCTGGGGACCTTTGAACACTTCGATCTGTCGCAGATCCGTGTATTCACGGTTAAAGGAAGCCGGGTTCGTGTAGAGCACACCATCAAGCAGGAAGGCAAAACTGTTTTCCGCATCGCGCGCACCATTGATACCGCGGATATTGACCTGCGTATCGCCCACCTCAGCCGCGTCCACAATGGTCACGCCGGGAGTCAAATTAAGAAAATCTTCCGCGCGCTGCACGCCCGCACTTTCAAGGGTGGCTTCGGAGAGCGCGGTGACGGTCCCCGGTACGTCCTGCAGGCTTTCCTCCCGACGCCGGGCGACCACCACGATCTCCTCAATCACGCCGTTATTGTTCTCCGTATTCTGGGCCTGCGCCGATGTCACTGGCAGGCACAGGGCGGCCAGTGAGGCAGACACAGCGGTAGCAAGTATGGTGCGTTTCATTCTTATCCTCCCGTTTGGAAAAGCGGCGATGTGGACCGCGGCCCATCCCGCGTCGCATTTTCCCTGCTTGTTGTTTTTACTCAGAGTGCCTTCAAACACCCCAGTACTTTTTCGAGGCTTTCCACGTCTGCATATTTGGCGTGCAGATCTTTTAGGTTGCCTTCATGGGCTGCCTCATTACGGTCACCGACAGCTTCTCTTGGCACCACCACCGGGTAGTCGTGCTGCAGACCGTCAACGGCAGTGGCACGAACACAGCCACTGGTTGTCAGCCCGGTAACCACCAATGAGTCTGCTTGCGCATTCGTCAAGTGCGCGTCAAGAGCTGTGCCAAAAAAGGCGCTTGCACCTTGTTTTTCAACAATTATTTCAGTGGCAAAGGGCTTCAGGCGAGGATCGATTTGGACCCAACGGCTACCGGGCTGCAAGATATCCAGCGCCGGCAAACGACTGCGAAACACTCGTGACTGTTGCGCTTGGTGATAGACAACGGTCGTGAAAAACACCG
>JABSSV010000353.1 GCA_013213875.1 Lysobacterales bacterium | reverse complement strand
GATGACAGTAGGGACCAGCCAGCGCGCTGCCGCAGTTGCCACAGTGTGAGGAGCCCGCCAGCCGACCGGCCGGCAAACTCAGCTTCGGATCCGGCTGCGTGGCGGTCGGGTCCTGGAGCGGCTGATCGGCTTCGGCAGCTAAGATTGCTGGCTCGGCCGCTCTATCCATCTCATCAATATCCGTCATGCCAGCAGCCCCTGGGCTTGCATCCAGCGACAGGTGTCCTCCAGCAACTGGCGCGGCGGTGTATAGCGATAGCCCAGTTCTTGCTGCGCCTTGCTGGAATCGGCATGCATGTGCCGGATCACCATGGCCGCTCCCTCAGGCGTCAGGTCCGGCGCCTTGCCCGTGCGCGCCGCCAGCGCCGCCCCCAGGCGCGCGGCCAGCGTCAGCTGCCAGGCTGGCGAGGCCTTGGCTGGAACCGGCTTGTTCAAGAGTTCGCCCATGATTCCAATCAGTTCTAGAAAGGACAGTACCGGCCCACCGAGAAGATAGTTCTCGCCCGCCCGCCCCCGCTCCCAGGCCGCCAGATGTGCCCGCGCCACTTCGCGCACGTCGGCAAAGGCACCGCTGCCAGGCGGCACGCCGGGCAGCTTGCCGCTATTGACCAGACGAATCATTCGTGACCAGTTGTAGCGATCGCCCGGCCCGAGGATATGGCCCGGATTGCAAATCACAGCATCCAGACGTCCATCGTCAACCGCTTGCTTGATCAGGCGTTCCGCCACCCGCTTGGTGCGCAGGTAGTTGATCCACTCGTCTTCGGGCCCGGTCCAGGGCGTGGCCTCAGTCAGCGTACCCGATTGAAAGCCCCACACCACAAAGCTTGAGGTGTGTATGAAGCGTTGCGCACCGGCTGCAACAGCGACGTCAATCAGATTCTGGGTGCCATCAACGTTAATACGCGTCTGCAGCGCCTTTTCACGCGACCAGATACTGGTACTGGCGCCCACATGAAAGACTGCGTCCGGCTGCTCAGGCATCGCCGCTCGCAGCGATGCGGCATCGGTCAGGTCGCCGGTGCGCAAATCCAGCGGCAGGCCCTCAAGCGGGCTCAAATCCGAGCTCGCGCGCACCAGGGCAGTGACCTTCCAACCGGCGTCCAGCAACTGATGCGCCAACTCCGCACCCAAAAAACCCGTGGCTCCGGTCAGGAACGCAGTATGTGACATGCTTCTAATCCTCTGCAGGTACAATCCGCTTTTGCACGCGGATCGGCTCCATGCAGTCTAACATTTCGGCCTCGGGTTTGACCTTTGAAGTGCGCCGTACGCTGCAGTTGGCGGCACCCGTCATGATCGGGCTTTTCGCCGGTTTCGCCATGAACTTTATCGATACGGTGATGGCCGGCAGACTGCCGGAGAAAGACATTGCGCTGGCGGCCCTGGCCACCGGCGGTGCGCTCTGGTCTGCCGCGCTGATGATTGCCCTGGGTCTGCTCATGGCGGTGCAGCCCGCCGTGGCTCACCTGGATGGTGCCGGCGACCCGGCCGGCGCCAGTGCGGTTACCCGCCAGGGCGTGTGGCTGGCGCTAGCGCTGGGCGCGCCCTTCTTTTGCGTGGTTTACTTTGGCGAGACCATTCTGCACTGGCTGGCAGTCACACCGGACATAATTCCCGTCGCTGGCGGTTATCTTCGGGCCCTCGCCTTTGGCGCTCCATTGCTCTGTCTGCAACTATCCCTGCGTTTCTTTTCCGAGGGTTCGGGACACACGCGTCCGACCATGTACATGGGCATCGGGGGTGCCCTGCTGAATATCCCCTGCAACTATGTGTTGATGTACGGCAAGCTCGGCTTCCCGGCCCTGGGCGCCGTGGGCTGCGGCTATGCAACCGCCTTTGTGATCGCCCTGCAGACCCTGGGGCTGCTGCTGTACGTCCGGCGCCACCCGCACTTTGAGCCCTTCGCCCTGTTCGCGCACTGGGAATGGCCCCAGTGGCCGCGCTTGCGGGAGCTACTCCGTGTGGGCCTGCCCATCGCCGGCACGCTGTTCGTGGAAGGCAGCCTGTTCGTAGCCGCAGCGCTGCTTATCGGTCGGCTGGGCGCCATGCAGACCGCTTCCCATCTCATTGCGATCAATTACTCGGCCCTGCTGTTTATGATCCCCTTGGGCCTTGGCAGCGCAGTCACCACGCGGGTGGGCAACGCCTTGGGGCGCGGTGAGCCTGTGGCAGCACGCCATGCGGGTCTGGTGGGAACGGGAATCGTGCTGGTGACGCAGTGCCTGAGCGCGACGCTGATGCTGCTATTTCCCAGCGCCATTGTGGCCATTTACACGGACGATCCACAGATCGCCGAACTGGCCATATCACTGCTGTTTCTGGCAGCCCTGTTCCAGTTACCGGACGGTATTCAAATCTGCATGGCCGGTGTGCTGCGCGGTTATAAAGACACGTTGGTGCCCATGGCCATCAACGTGCTGGCCTACTGGCTCATCGGTCTGACCCTGGGCTACTGGCTGACCTTCCACCATGGCCTGGGGCCGGCCGGCATGTGGATCGGCATGATCGCCGGACTCAGTGCCGGCGCCATCCTGCTGAGCTGGCGCTTCGTCTGGCGCAGCCAACGCAGTATCGCCGCTGGCGCTAGCGCCGTTCCGCAGCCCTGATTTTCTGCTCCAGTGCATCCATGCGTTGCTGCCGCCGCTGCAAGGGTTCGGCCTTGAGTCGCTGCTCATCATCTGCCCGCCGGGCGCCGGGCTGCATAAACAGCCCGACCAGTACCGCGGCCATCAAATAGCCCACGATCACCAGCGGTGCGGACACGATTAGCAGCACAACCAAGACGGCACGCAGGGCCCAGACATTCCAGCCGGTGCATGCCGCCAGCGCCGCACAGACGCCGGCCAACAGCGCCTGTTCAGGACGGAAGAGTTTTCGCGGAGCCTTCAAAGATTCTCACCAGCCTCAACCGGGGCTTGCTGCTTCGCGCTGCCCTTCGAATCGCCTGCAACACGGGCTTTCAGCGCTTCCAGCTCCGCTTCCAGTGCTGGATCATCAGCTGCTTCAACGGCTGCCCAGGACACGGGCTCAGCGCCACCCACCTCGTAGGAGCGCACCCGCGCTTCCAATCGCTCCACCTGGCTTTGCAATCGGTCAAAGCGACCCATGGCCTGGCGCAACTTACGCTCATGCCGGCTCGCTTCCTGCTCCGCGACAGCGGGCGGTGACTGGCGCAATTGCTGGCGCGTA
The DNA here is from genome assembly GCA_013213875.1 of Lysobacterales bacterium. Classification (GTDB taxonomy): domain Bacteria; phylum Pseudomonadota; class Gammaproteobacteria; order Xanthomonadales; family SZUA-36; genus Marinihelvus. Next base: position 16,501 of record JABSSV010000353.1, on the reverse strand, counting down.
TGGAGTGACCGCAGCTTACTCTTCGCCTCTGCCAGCTTGCCCTTCAGGGTCGTCATATCCGTTTCAAGCTGTGCCACCCTTGCGTTCAGCGCGGCCTGTTCCTCACGGGTGTTGCGACGACGCTCGTCGCATTCCTTATGGGCTTTCAGAGCGGCGCGGGCCAGATCGTCGCGACCGGCCTCAACGGCTTTCTCCGCCCGCTCCTGCCATTCACCGGACTCCCGTTCCAGTCGTGCAAGCACCCGTTCCAGATGCTGTTGCTCTGCCAGCAGATCGGCAGCAGCAAGGCGCGCATCCTCGCCGGCGTCTTCCATTTCACGGATCAGGGCCCGCAGCAGCTTTTCCGGGTCTTCTGCCTTTTCCAGCAGGGCGTTCATATTGGCCGCGATGACGTAGCGAATACGAGAAAATGTGCTCATGTCACAGCTCCTGTGCTGTTGTGATCGTTAGTAAGGTTCATGCAGATTCCATGCCATTTTTATTTTCTCATATTTTTCAATAACCTATATTTTTTCAGGAAACCACACCGAGGCTCCAGTGGCGAAATTCGCCGGCAAACGGCTGGGGTGACTCGGCCGCTTAAAACGGCGACAATAGGGTACTGGCTCGCCATATCCGACTATTCCAAGCACGTGAACCCGCCTCTCTCCGATCACCCGAATCAGCCCGCCGCGACGCTGGCCATGGCCTTGTCTATGGCGCTGGCAGCGGTACAGGGCGAGGTTCAGGCCGATACCCCGGACCAGAACAAACTTTCCGTTGAGGTTTTGCTTAGGGACCGCGTGACCTGGGACGGCACCGAATTGCCCGCTTACGCTGAAGGCGAACCGGAAATCACCATTGTGCGCCTCACAGTTCCGCCGGGCGCAAGCCTGCCTGATCACAAACACCCGGTGATCAACGGCGGCGTGCTGCTGAGCGGTGAGCTAACCGTTCGCGACGAGGGCGGCCTTGAGCGACGCTTGCGCGCCGGGAATGCCCTGCTGGAGGTGGTCGACAGCTGGCATGCCGGTCGCAACACAGGCAATGAGCCAGCGGTTGCCATCGTTTTCTACGTCGGCGCAGCAGGCCTGCCAAATCGGATCCTGCGCAGTGACGTTAAAGCCAGCGCGCCGGTACCCCTCAACAGCGAGCGCATCGCCGCCAGCTTTGGCAGCTATGGTGTGGAGTTGCTGCACCAGGCCGGTCGTTGCCGGGTTTCAAACCTGTACAGCACCCACGGCGAAGCAACGATTACACGCACTCTGGCAGTGGTCGACCTACCCACCGAAGTGCCCGCCGCGCTGGAAGAATCGCATGCAGCGATACTTACCGGGGCCTCACTGGGCGCCACGCTCAAGGCTGCGGGCTGGTCCATTGACAAGCGCCTGCTGTGGCAGGGCATGCTTGATGCCCCTGCTCCCGGTAGTTGGCTGGGACAACTAATGCAACTCCAGCAGTCGGAGCCGCTGGCCGCAGAACTCTACCGCCTGGAACTGGAACGGGACGGGACCCGTTTCAGCTATGCCAGCATCGCCGAGATTCATCATCCCGAGCACCGCGATCCCTTGCAGGAAAGCGCTGCTGATGGCGCGCTGGCGACGCCCGGTTAAATCAGCTGATGTGCGGATCGCGTGCGCGAACCAGTGCCTCAGTCGATCTGTACTATGTAGGCTTCCCTACCACGCCGAAGCTGCAGTAGTAGCCTGCCCTGTGGCGTTTCCAGCAGCGCTTGAAACGCCACCATGCCGGTGACGGGTTGACGGTTCACAGCGGTGATCACGTCCCCGGGGCGCAGTCCCTTGTAGGCCAGGCGGCTATCACGCTCCAGCGACTCCAGCAGCACACCGCTGAGTCCTCGGGCCCGGTCGCCCGCATCCAGCTCCGTGAACAGGGCACCGCGCAGACGCCCGTCCAGCTCCCCACCCTGCACGCGCGGGGTAGGCGCCAGTTTCAAGCGGGCTTCTCGGCTGCGTCCATCACGAAGATAGGTCACTGTCAGCGGCTCGCCTACCGGGGCCTGACCCTCTGCGTTCATAAAATCCTGCGCGTTACGAATCGAACGCTGCGCCAGACCTGTCAGCACATCGCCCGGCTGCAGACCCGCCATGTCAGCCACGCTGCCGCGCACAATCTCAGCCACCAGCACGCCGCTACCCGGTGCTACGGAAAAGGCTTCGGCCAGTTCCAGGGACAGATCCTGAACGCTGACGCCGAGCGTGCCACGCCGCACTTCACCGTAAAGAATCAACTGCTCCATGACATAGCGCGCCATGCTGGAAGGGATGGCAAAGCCGATGCCGACATTGCCACCACTGGGGGTAAAGATGGCGCTGTTGATGCCAACCAGTTCGCCCCGCAGATTAATCAGTGCACCGCCAGAATTACCAGGATTAATGGAGGCATCGGTCTGGATAAAATTCTGAAACTCCAGGCCACGCACACCCGCGCGACCCAGAGCGCTCACGATGCCGGAGGTCACGGTCTGCCCCAAACCAAAAGGATTGCCCACCGCCACCACGAAATCGCCGACGCGCAGCTCGCTGGAATCGGCCAGCGCCAGAGCACTCAAACCTTCGGCGGGAATGCGGATCACAGCCAGATCCGTGTCCGCGTCACGCCCCACCAGCTCAGCCTGCAGGCTGCGCCCATCCTGCAGGGAGACAGCGATATCATCAGCGTTCTCGATCACGTGGTTGTTAGTCAGAACATAGCCCGCCGCCGCGTCCACAATGACGCCCGACCCCAGAGACTGGGACACGCGCTCCCGTGGCACGTCTGGCAGGCTGAAGAAGCGCCGGAACAGCGGATCATCCATCAATGGACTGCGCACCTGGACTCGGGTGCGGGTATACACATTTACGACCGACGGCGTGACTTCTTCCAAAACCGGCGCCAGCGAGGGCAGTGGCTGTCCGTCCACTGCACTGGGCAAGGCGGCAAACACATGACCACTGGCGGCTAGCAAAGGGATAAACAGCAGTTTCCACATAGAACAGCTCGATAGCAGGTACCCGGGAATTGTTACAGAAAAGTCCCTATGCGTGCATGGCAGGCCATGATGGCCGCTGTCGCATGGATTGGATCCCTTGGAATGTCTTGCGCCAGCGCTTAAAAAACGATATACAGCACTTAATGGAAAACAAAAACACAAGATGTTGTGTTTTTTCAATTTCCGGGAGGGCTTGATGCGATGAGTCATGACAAGCTCCAGCTGCAGGTGCTGCGAACCGACGTATCGGGCATGCCGCTGGAATGGATCGGCTACCAGGACGCCGCCAGGCTGATCAGCCTGAAGCAGGTCAGCTACAGTCTGGGACGCAAGCTGTTCACCATTCACGGCGGCATCAATGCCCTCAGCGGACGTCAGAGCCGCATCGAGGTCAACGCCATCCTCGCCACTACCGGCCACCACCCGCACAAACATCTTTTTGCCAACGGCTACGTGCCACCGCTCAGCAACAAAGCGCTCTTTCGCCGCGATCAAAACCTCTGTCTCTATTGCGGTGTGCGCTTTCCGAACTATCAGCTTTCCCGCGACCACGTCAGCCCCGTCAGCAAGGGGGGACAGGACATCTGGGCCAACGTGGTCACCGCCTGCAAACGCTGCAACAACCACAAGGCCAGCCGCACGCCGGAAGAAGCCGGTATGCAGCTGGTAGCGATTCCCTTCACGCCCACCCATGCGGAGTACATTTATCTCCAGGGACGGCAGATTCTCGCTGATCAGATGGAATTTTTGCTGGCGCACTTCCCGCGTACCAGCGTGCTGCGCCGGCGCGTGGAAGCCGGAGGTGAATTGCTTAGTTAAGGCCTGCGTCTGCCTGCTATGATCGGCGCATGAGCCTTACACCTGTCTATCTGGTCGACGCCAGCATTTATCTGTTCCGGGCCTGGCACTCCATGCCCGACGAATTCCAGAACCATCGCGGTCAGCCAACCAACGCCGTTTATGGCTTCACGGGCTTTCTGTGCACGCTGCTGGAGCAGACCGCGGCCAGCCACGTCGGCGTGGCGTTTGATATTGCGCTGACCAGCAGCTTCCGCAATGACATATATGCACCCTACAAGGCCAATCGCGAACCTGCGCCGGAGGCTTTAAGCCGGCAGTTCGCCTGGGCTCGCGAGGTCGCCGAAGCCATGGGTTTCCGCTGCTATGGTGATGAGCGTTTCGAGGCAGACGACTTGATTGGCACGCTGGCACGCTACTGGCAGCAGCGCGGACACCCGATTGTGGTGGTGAGCGGTGACAAGGATCTGACCCAGTTGCTGACAACACGCGATAGCTGGTGGGACTTCGCGCGCAACAAGCGCTATGACAGTGATGCGGTGTATGAGAAGTTTGGCGTTTATCCGGAGCAGATCGCCGACTACCTGGCACTCACCGGTGATGCGGTTGACAACATTCCGGGCGTACCGGGTGTCGGACCCAAAACCGCCGCGGCGCTACTCACGCACTTCGGCACGCTTGAGGCCCTCTATGAACGGCTGGATGAAATACCCCATCTGAGCTTCCGTGGCGCCAAAACCATGCCTGCCAAGCTGCGCAAACACCAGCAGGACGCCGTGCTGGCGCGACGCCTGACAGGGATCGAATCCGCCGTTGAGTCGGTGTTAGCCATGCCTGATATTCAACGTCATGATCTGGATGAAGCCCGACTCAACCGCCTGTTCGATGAACTCGCGTTCGGCGCCATGCTGCGCCGTCGCTGCCTGGACTGCCGCTGATACGCAAGCAGCCTGTCGGGCTCTGATACGCTCTTAGGCGGCCTCAACCGCCGTTTTGCGGCGGTCGTTCCTTTCCGGTTTTCTCGTAGTAGTCATCCCAGAACTTATCCATATCCGGAGCCGAGAGTTCCTGATCGTCATCAATTTTGGCAGAGCCAATGCGCACCGGCCTACGCGCGATCTTCGCACGCACCGGCTGCTGATTCGCCATGAAGAAAAGCTCATCATCGACCAGCACGCTCGCATTGGGGCCATCGAAAAAGTCCATGGCGATGGCCAGTGGCACTACGCCCTCGACCGCAGCACCGGTCGCGTCCAGATTCAGGCGCATAATACGTTGCGGCGTAATCCCGCTCTGCACCATCACCAGCGCATTGTCCGCGAGGGCCAAACTCTCAATGCCCGCCATGTTGAGGGTTTCCGGTACCGCGAGGCCGAGTGCACGTTGCCCGTTCAGGTCAATGATTTGCACGCCTCGCTCTGCATCAGATACGTATAGCAGCTGGCGCTTCTCATCCGCGACAAGGCCCCGCAGCAGCACACTTTGCGTCAGCGCAATGAAGGGGCGGACCCGGTCTTCACCGGCAGTAAGTCGGTAGACGACCGGCCGATAGGCGTCTACCGAGTAAAGATCATCACCCAGCTTCACCACCTCACCAAGACGATGCGGCAGTCCATCTGCGGCGACCGGATATTTTTTCACCAGCTTCAGCTCGTCCAGCGTGAACTCAAACAAGCCGGCGCGCCCGGCCTCTGCCGGGTCAATCTCCGCGTGGATACGGGAGGCACTGGATGAAACCCAAAGGCGGTTGTTTTCCGCATCAACCAGCAGTCCGAAAATGGACCAGAGACCGGTGTCTTCATCAGCGAATGCCAGCCGCCGGGTTTCGCCTGAACGCTCCACCTGCCACAGCCCGCCCTGGCTGGCGTCACCCACGAGAAACGCCTCCCGGGACGGATCCCACACCAGCGCGGTGGGCAGCACGACTTCAGCGGGCAGGGTGAAGCGCAGATCGGCAGCGCCATTCGGCTCACCGGCGCGCACCATCAGATCGTTGATGTAGTCGTAGGCCTCGGTGCCACGGATGTTCTTCGAATCGTCACTGGCGTTAAAGTCATGCGCGAGCCCTTGACGCTGCATGGTCAGCATCATGTCATAGGCATTTTTCCGGTCGCCGTTGAGAGCGTGGGCGTAAACCAGCTGCGTCATATACTGCTGGTTGTAGGGAAAAAGCCCGTGCAATTGCGCGACGATATCCCGGAAGCGAGCGAAATCTTTACCGACGTAGGCCTTGTTGGCCTCAGCCCGCAATTGCGGAATCGCTACTGCCGTCGGTGGCTGCGCAGCCGTTTGACCGCTGGGTGCTTCTGACTGAGCCAGGACCGGACCGGCTGCGAACAGACAGGCAGTGAGCAAAAGAACGCGCATGATTTGGGTTTCCATCGGAGATCTCTACAGTTTTTCTTGGCCACGGAACGCTGATAAGAGCGCCGTGCGCCTATTTGGTTCCCACACGACCCGGTTTCAATGATGATCGTCGTGGTAACGGCCAGTGGGTTCACGGACCGCGTACTATACTTTAAGCGTCATAAAAAGGGGCAGGCACATGACCAGCGAGCGACGATTTGAAGGCGCATTTCTCGGCATCGAAGAGCGGGATCGCTGGGAATATGTCACGCGGGTCAACGCCCGCGGTGTGGTCGTCATCATCCCGCTCACCCGTGCCGGCGAGCTGATCTTCGTGCAACAGTTTCGCGTTCCGGTCAACCGCGAGGTCATTGAGTTTCCTGCAGGACTGGTGGGTGATCATGATGATCCAGATGAAGCCATGATCGTGGCGGCCGAACGCGAACTACTGGAAGAAACCGGTTACAAGAGCCAGCGCTTACGGTGGCTGACCCGATGCCCCAGTTCACCGGGCATGAGCGATGAATTGCTGGACTTCTTTCTCGCGGAAGACGCCGTGCAGGTGGGTCCCGGCGGCGGCGAGGGGCGCGAAAATATCACGGTACATAAAGTGCCCTATGACCAGGTTGATGCCTGGTTAGCCACTCAGCAACGCGCCGGCCATACCTATGATCCGAAAATTTATACGGCTCTGTATTGGCTGGAGCGCCGCGGGCAGCTTGCCGCTATGTTGCCAGGAACCACAGATTAAGCAGCGCGCTGGCCAGCAGCATCAGCCAGGTAAGTAGCGTGCCCCAAAAGCGCCCGAACATCCGTTGCTCGGTCCCAGCCAGACCATAGCCATGCAGACAGCGACCCAGCAGCAACACACCCCCCAGGCCGCAGAGCAGCCACGACGGCGGACTCTGCAGCTCCAGCAGTAGCAACAAAATCAGCCCCAGAGGGACGTACTCGATGAAGTTGCCCTGGGCGCGAATGCGGCGCTCCAAAAGCCCATGATCTCCATGACCCAGACTGACCCCGGCTGATTGGCGCACGCGCACAATCAGGTAGGACAGGAGTAGCAGAAGCAGCCCAAGACTAGCTGCAAAAAACGTGGTGACGGGCAGTTGCATAGGAGCGCTCCAAATGGGGAGCTCTCAGCGTAGCCAGACCATGGCCTGATCACAAGCACCCGCGCTGCGGCGGGGAAGAGACCTTCTAGGCCTGCGCCTGCTGGATACGTTGCCAGATTTTCATGGTCGCATTGGCCCGGTTCAGCGTGTAGAAATGCAGCCCCGGCGCACCACCGATCAGCAATTGCTCACACAAAGCGCTAATCACATCCAATCCGTAGGCTCGTAGCGACGCCCCGTCATCACCGAAGTCCTGCAGTCGCTGCTCCAGCCAGGGCGGGAGGCTTGCACCACAGCGGGCAGAAAACCGAGCCAGTTGGGTGTAGTTGGTGATGGGCATGATGCCCGGTACGATGGGAATGGTAATGCCCGCATCACGACAGCGCTCAACAAACTCAAAATAGGTTTCGGGCTCAAAAAAATACTGCGTGATCGCGCCCCGCGCGCCCGCATCCACCTTGTGTCGAAACCAGCGTAGCTCCGCATCCATGTCCCTGGACTCGGGGTGAATTTCGGGATAGCAGCCAACCTCAACACGGAACCAGTCTTCGTGGCGCTCGTGTACGTAAGCTACGAGATCACTGGCATAGCGAAATACTGGCTTAAAAGCTGATTCGGCCGGCAGATCGCCACGCAATACAACCAGACGCCTGACACCCTTACGACGATAGCGGTCAAGCAATTGGTCAAGTACTTCGCGCGCCGGTGCCATACAGGAAATGTGGGCCGCCACCGGGACGTCAGTCAGCTGAATGAGATCGCGAACGGTCGCGCTGGTGGCCTCCTGAGCAGAACCACCGGCCCCAAAGGTCACCGTCAGATAGCGTGGCTTGAGTAGCGCCAGTTTTTGCCACGTGGAACGCAGAATAAGCGCCTGTTCCTCGTTGCGTGGTGGAAAAAACTCAAAAGAGATCGGCGTTGAGACACTCATGAAGGATCGTAGCCTGAGTACGGCGGGCCGGCGAATGCCGACCCGCGAAGCACCCTCAGCCCCGGGCTGAGGGTTCGCAGTTACAGCAGATCAGTAGCGGTAGTGCTCCGGCTTGTAGGGGCCTTCTACTTCCACACCAATGTAGGCGGCCTGCTCTGGTGTCAACTCGGTCAGATTCGCGCCAATACGCTCCAGATGCAGCTGGGCCACTTTCTCGTCCAGATGCTTGGGCAGTACGTACACCTGATTGTCGTAGTCATCACCCTTCTGCCACAGTTCAATCTGTGCCAGCACCTGGTTGGTGAAGGAGTTGGACATGACAAAACTCGGGTGGCCCGTACCACAGCCCAGATTTACCAGGCGACCTTCGGCCAGCAGAATGATGCGCTTGCCATCCGGGAAGATCACATGGTCGACCTGCGGCTTAATGTTTTCCCAGCCGTAGTCTTTCAGGCTGGCCACGTCGATTTCGTTGTCGAAGTGACCGATGTTGCACACAATGGCCTCGTTTTTCATGGCGGCCATGTGATCGTGCGTAATCACGTTGTAGTTGCCCGTCGCCGTGACGAAGATATCGGCTTCTGACACTACGTCTTCCATGCGCACCACCCGGTAACCTTCCATGGCCGCCTGCAGGGCACAAATGGGGTCCGTTTCCGTCACCCAGACATTGGCGCCCAGGCCGCGCAGAGACTGGGCACTGCCTTTACCCACATCACCAAAACCGGCCACCACGGCGATCTTGCCCGCCACCATGACGTCCGTTGCACGCTTGATGCTGTCTACCAGCGATTCACGGCATCCATAGAGATTATCGAACTTGGACTTGGTCACGGAATCGTTCACGTTGATGGCCGGGAACGGCAGCGTGCCTTCCTGGGCCAGTTTGTAAAGGCGTTTAACGCCGGTGGTGGTCTCTTCCGTCACGCCCTGCACAGCAGCCAGTGCGCGCGCATACCAGCCGTGGCGGGTATCCAGGCGCTTCCGGATAGCGGCAAACAGCGCCACTTCTTCTTCGCTGCCGGGGTTATCGAGCACGGACGGGTCCGATTCTGCCTGCGCACCGAGGTGCAGCAGCAGCGTCGCATCACCGCCGTCATCAAGGATCATATTGGCGTAGCTTTCATTGCCCGCTTCATCAACCCAGTCAAAGATGCGATGCGTGAATTCCCAGTACTCATCCAGTGTTTCGCCTTTAAACGCGAACACCGGTGTGCCACCGGCCGCGATGGCTGCAGCGGCATGGTCCTGCGTCGAATAGATGTTGCAGGATGCCCAGCGCACGTCCGCACCGAGCGCCTCCAGCGTTTCGATCAATACTGCAGTCTGGATGGTCATGTGCAGGCTGCCCGCGATGCGCGCACCCTTAAGCGGCTGGCTGCTCGCGAATTCTTCGCGAATGGATACCAGGCCCGGCATTTCCGTTTCTGCGATAGCAATTTCCCGACGACCAAAATCGGCCTGCGACAAATCTGCCACGTGGTAATCATCTGTTTTCAGTTTCTCAATCACTGCGTTCATTTCACTGTCTCCAGTCAAAGGTCTGCAAGCGCCGTTCAATTCAAAACGTTACCTGACCGAGCCTCGCCTGCTCCCATGGGCAGACTGCAGCGCTCCTCGGCAGGTACGCCATGCCGGTTTCAGAGACCGGCTTTATCTCTCAATTGTTCTTTCCTGTCGGTCCGCTCCCAGCTGACATCCAGGTCCTCACGGCCCAGATGGCCGTACGCAGCCAGCGGAGCATAGATCGGCCGCAGCAGATCCAGGGAGGTAATGATGCCGTAGGGGCGCAGATCAAACTCGTCTCGGACCAGCTTCTCGATGGCCGCCACCGGCACGGTTTCCGTGCCAAAGGTTTCCACGGTAATGGAAGTCGGCTCAGCCACGCCGATGGCGTAGGACACCTGAATCTCACAGCGGGCTGCAAGCCCTGCAGCCACTACATTTTTGGCCACATAGCGGGCCGCATAGGCCGCTGACCGGTCCACCTTGGAAGGGTCCTTGCCGGAAAAGGCGCCGCCACCGTGGCGTGCCGCGCCACCGTAGGTGTCGACAATGATCTTGCGACCCGTAAGCCCGGCGTCACCGACCGGACCGCCAATCTCAAAGCGTCCCGTGGGGTTGATGTGATAGCGCGTTTGCTCGCCCAGCCATGCGGAAGGAAGCACCGGCTTGATAATCGTTTCCATGACCAGTTCGCGCAGTTCCGACTCTTTCGTATGCGCACTGTGCTGGGTGGAAAGGACCACCGCGTCGATGGCGACCGGCTTGCCCTCTTCATAGCGGAATGTCACCTGACTCTTGGCATCGGGACGCAAATGCTCTCGTCCGGCGGCGGTGCCACGACGCACTTCTGCCTGCTTCTTCACCAGTTCATGTGAGTAGTGAATCGGTGCCGGCATCAGCACATCGGTTTCATTCGTAGCGTAACCGAACATAAGGCCCTGATCGCCGGCGCCCTGCTCTTCCGGCGTCGCCCGATCTACGCCCTGGTTGATGTCCGGCGACTGCTTGCCAAGCATGTTGACCACGGCGCAGCTGGCGCCGTCGAAGCCGACCTCGGAGGAGTCATAGCCGATGGCGACAATGGTATCGCGAATGATTTTCTCGTAATCCACCACGGCGCTGGTGGTGATTTCTCCGCCAACCAAAGCAGCACCGGTCTTTACAAACGTTTCGCAGGCCACGCGCGCCATCGGATCCTGCGCCAGAATGGCGTCAAGAATTGCGTCGGAAACCTGGTCCGCCACTTTGTCCGGATGGCCCTCGGACACGGATTCGGAAGTAAACAAATAACTGCTCATGCAACAGGCACTCCGCGAGAACATATCTCTTTATTAGGATTAAGAGATATATGATAAATGAACAAGCGCACTAATGCACCCCCCGCACCGATAAAAAGGCGCTCTGGCTACGTTACAATCTGGCCATGAGCCACGATGACAAAAACGGTCAGCCTGAGCCGATACGACGGCCCATTCGTAGCTACGTCCTGCGCGGCGGGCGTCTGACGGATGGTCAACAGAAAGCCCTGGACACCCTGTATCCACGCTGGGGGCTTCCCCAGGAGCCCAACCAGATTAATTTCTCCGCCCTGTTTGGTCGCGAGGCGCCAACCATTGTTGAGATTGGCTTCGGCAATGGCGATAGCACCTGGCGCATGGCGCAAGCGGAAGAGCAGCATAATTTCCTAGCGGTTGAAGTGCACGCGCCCGGGGTAGGACGCCTGTTGCAGGCAACGGAGCAGCAGGAACTGCAAAACTTGCGGGTCTATCTTGGCGATGCAGTCCCCCTGCTGCGCCAGCGCGTAGCTGACCACTCACTGGCCGGCATCCGTATCTATTTCCCCGATCCCTGGCACAAGAAGCGCCATAACAAGCGCCGCTTGATACAGCCGGAGTTTGTCGCTTTACTGGGCGAAAAATTAACCCCCGGCGGACTCCTGCATCTGGCAACGGACTGGGTGCCCTATGCAGAACACATGCTGGAAGTGATGCAGGGCGCCGAGGGTTTTCGCAATCTCTCGCCCACCGACAACTACTGCGAACGCCCCACCTGGCGGCCGCAGACCAAGTATGAGCAACGGGGTGATCGGCTGGGGCACGAAACGCGCGACCTGCTGTTTGAACGGCAGGCCTAGGCGCGACGGGGAAGCCGACGACGCGCTGGAAACCGGCCTAGCCCGTCCATTGGGGACTGAATTTAACGGCGACATCGCCGCCAGCCCACAGGCGCGGTAGCATAGGGTCCTCGGGGGCTAGGGAAAACAATATGGAATCCGGCCTGACACTGACTGGCGACATGATGCTGGTGCTCACCGTCCTGGTGGTCACCATCGCGCTGTTCGTTTTTGAGGTGCTGCGCGTTGATATCGTGGCCGTGACGGTCATGGTCATTCTCGGTTTGCTCGGCCTGGTCCCGGCAGCAGAGCTGTTTGACGGCTTTGCCTCCAACGCCGTCATGTCCATTATCGCGGTGATGATCATCGGTGCCGGGCTGGACCGCACCGGCGTGATGACCGTGGTGGCGGCATGGATCCTCCGCGTGGGCGGCAGCACCGCCGCGCGCATTATTCCGCTGGTCTCGGGCATCGTCGGCGTCATTTCCGGCATCATGCAAAATGTGGGTGCTACCGCCCTGTTTCTGCCGGTGGTGTCCAAGATCTCATCACGCACCGAGATCGCCCTGTCACGCCTGCTCATGCCCATGGGCTTTTGCGCCATCATGGGTGGCACGCTGACCATGGTTGGCTCCTCCCCCCTGATTCTGCTGAACGACCTGATCCAGCACTCCAATGAGGCCCTGCCCGCCGGCGCCCGGGCCATGGAAACCTTCGATCTCTTTGACGTCACGCCCATTGGGCTCGCACTTCTGACCGCCGGCATCCTGTACTTCCTGCTTCTGGGGCGCTGGTTGCTGCCCAACCATGAAACGAAAAAATCCGGCGCACCCTCACGGACCAAATCCTATTTTGCGGACGTCTATGGCATCGAGGGCAACGTTTACGAACTGGTAGTCACCGTGGACAGCCCCATGGTCGGCATGACCGTCGGTGAGGCAGAAATGTTGCCCGGTGCGCCTCGACTGCTCGGCATCCGCAACACGGACGAGCCACGCATGGCCCCCCCGGCCGACGAAATGATCTGGGTGGGGACCATCCTTGGCGTTATGGGCAAGCGCGAACTGGTTGGTCAATTCGCATTGGATAACCAGTGCCGAGTGACTCCCAGCCTCAAAACCTTCGGCGGACTGTTCAACCCCAGCCGGGCCGGAATCTCCGAGGTCGTGCTGCCGCCCGGATCGCGGCTGATCGGACAGACCATCGGCGAGGCCCGCTTGCGCAAGCGGTACGGTATCAGCGTGCTGGCCATCAACCGACGCGGTGAGATTGTGCAGCATGAACTGCGTGAGCAGGTCATGGAAGCGGGCGACTGCCTGGTCAGTCATAGCACCTGGCGGGATCTGGCAGCGGTACAGCAGGAAAAGGACTTCATTGTCGCCACGGACATTCCAAAAGAAGAACAGCGGCCACAGAAAGTGGGGCAAGCGTTGCTGTTTTTTGCGCTGTCCATGATCCTGATTATCTTCACCGACTTCCGGCTCGCCATCTGCCTGCTGGCCGGTGCCCTGGGCATGATCCTGACCGGGGTGCTCAGCCCGGACGAAGCCTATGAATCGGTGAGCTGGAAAACGGTTTTTCTCGTTGCCAGCCTGATTCCCCTAGGCCATGCCATGGAACGGACCGGCACGGCGGCCTGGATTGCACAGGAGGCGCTGGCGTTGCTGGGCAACATGCCGGATCTGGCGATACAGATCATGCTGGCGGTGCTCGCTACCGTCTTCTCGCTGGTCATGTCGAATGTTGGCGCAACCACCATCCTGGTGCCCATCGCCATCAGTATTGCACTGGCTACCGGGGCCAATCCCATGATGTATGCGCTGATCATCGCGCTGTCCACTTCCAACGCTTTCATCCTGCCCACGCATCAAGTGAATGCGCTGATCATGGGGCCGGGGGGCTACAAGGTGGGAGACTTTGTGCGTGTGGGCACCGGCATGTCCATATTGTTCCTGGTGGTCATGCTGACCATGGTCAATCTGCTGTTCTAGGCCATGCGCTCAGCGCAGACTGGCCGGGTCGATACACAGCTCATCCCCCCGCGCCACCAGCTCCAGACCCTGCAGGCTTCCACCCTTGCACGGCCCATCGGTGCACAGGCCGGTCACTGTCTCAAAACTGGCACCATGATGCGGACAGACCAGCAAACCCTTGCTGCTAAAAAGGAACTCATTGGGGGCAAAGGTGAGACTACGCCCCTGATGGGGACAGGAATTGCGATAGGCACGGACACCTTTATGGGTGCCCAGCAGCATGACATGGTGCCCCTGAATGGTGAACTCCCGGCCCTGACCTGGCCCTAATTCACCCACCTCACACAGACGAATCAGTGCCTCCTCTGCCCTTGTTCTTGTTGTCATAGCTGGGCACTGCCCCTATGTTGAAGGTGAACGAAACTGACGCCTAACGATATGCCATCTTACCTCAGCCCACCCCCCGGAAACTTCCTGCAGCGTTTACTGGCAGCCCTGCTTGGCGCTGCGGTCCTGATCGGCAGCCTCTTTCTGGGTGCCGTCGCCCTGCTGCTGTTTGCCGGGCTGGGTCTTTGCGCCTGGCTATGGCTTTGGTGGCAGCGTCGTCAACTGCTCAAGCGGGCTGGCGCTCAGCCACAAACCGGCCGATCCCCGGCACCCGGCGATGCCCTGGAAACCGAATATCGGGTCGTCGCAACGGAACCTTCTCAGGACGCGACGGAACGAAAGCCCGGGGCCTGATATCGCGTTGAATTCGGCGCATCCCCGTCTATGCTTAGAGGTGCATCCGCAGTGGGGAGTGCCATGAGAACGGTATCCGAAATAATCGATAACAAAGGCAGTATGGTGCTGTGCGTGAATCAGAATGAGTCCGTACGCGACGCCATCAGCCTGATGGCAGACGTGAATATCGGAGCAGTGCTGGTCAAACAGAATGACAACATCGCCGGCATTTTTACGGAACGGGATTACTTACAGCGCGTGGTTTTACAGTCACGGTCTTCGGAGGACACCACGGTCAAGGAGGTCATGACGTCTCCGGTGATATCAGCCAGGCCCGGCGATACGGTGCAGGGCTGTCTGCAAACCATGACCAACTGCCGTTGCCGGCATTTGCCCATCGTAGAGAACAATGAACTGCTGGGTATTATTTCCATCGGCGATCTGGTGAAGAGCCTGGTCGACGAGAAGGAAACCGAGATTGCGCAACTAAACCAGTATATCGCCGGCTCTTACTGACAGGGCTCAGGTCTCCGGGTCTTTCTGTTTGTCCTGATCAGCTTGCTCGCCCCGGGCGCTGCGGTCCAGGTGATCCAGTGCGCGCTTCAGCGCCGCGGCCGCTTTTTCACTCACGCCGCCGTCCTGCATCTGTTGATGCACCACGCGTTCTGCGCGGCTAACCAGCTCGTCCATGCTGGCCGCACCGTCCGTTTCGCCAGCGGTCACGTCATGCGTTCCGAACAGGTTGATCCATCGCTCCGAGCGTCGGCCCAGATCCAGAACCTGCTCAAATTCGCGCTCGGGATCATCCGCGCTTCGCAGCAGGCCCATAAGCGCTGCACCCAGAGAAAAAGGCACCAGCAAAACATCCCGTAAACCGTCGGCGAACAACTTGAGCTGAAAAACCAGCGCCTGGCGAATAAGTGAGATTCTTCGATCCTGCTGCATCGTGTCCGTGCTATCGTTGCCGCTACTCCAGCCGAGCAGCATACCCAGCGGGGCCCCATAATGAAATACCTCCACACCATGGTTCGTGTCACCGATCTTGACGCTTCGCTCCAGTTTTACTGTGCACAACTGGGTCTGAGGGAAGTGCGACGCAAGGACTATCCGGCAGGCCGCTTCACGCTGGTATTCCTGGCAGCACCAGAAGACGAGGACGCGCTGCTGGAACTGACCCATAACTGGGATCCGGAACCCTACGACGGCGGCCGCAACTTCGGCCATCTGGCCTATGCAGTCGATGATATCTATGCGCTCTGTGACCAACTGCGCCAGGCCGGCGTCACTATCAACCGGCCGCCGCGCGACGGACACATGGCCTTCGTACGCTCACCGGATGGGATCAGCATCGAACTGCTACAGCGAGGCGAGGCGCTGGCACCGCAGGAGCCCTGGGCATCCATGCCCAATGAGGGTGAGTGGTAGGGCGCCGCTTCAGACCTTGAGCAACTCGTGAATGACCGCCATGCGGGTAAAGACGCCGTTGGCGACCTGCTGCTGAATCAGCGATTGCGGCCCATCGGCCACCTCGGAAGCAATCTCAACGCCCCGATTCATAGGCCCGGGATGCATCACCCTGGCCTGTGGTGCTGCCAGCGCCAGACGTTCCGGCGTCAGCCCCCACTCGCGGTGATAGGCCTCCGGATCCGGAATGTCCATGCCCGCCAGACGTTCGTGTTGAATGCGCAGCATCATCACCACGTCAACGCCCGCCAGCGCCACATCGAAATCATCGAAGACCACCGCACCCGCGCTGACTTCGGGGCCTGCCTTTAAGCCAGGCGGTGCGCACAGGCGCAACTCGCCGATACCCAGTTTCTTAAGCAGTGCTGCCGTGGAACGCGTCACACGCGAATGGTGCAGATCGCCGGCGATCAGCACCTTTGCCTGACTCAGGTCCGGGTGTTCACTCAGTAGCGTCATGGCATCAAGCAACGCCTGGGTGGGGTGCGCACGACTACCGGTACCGGCATTGACCAGATGCGTGCCCGGCGCCGCGGCAGCCGCCAAAGGCAGCAGTGCCTC
>JABSSV010000352.1 GCA_013213875.1 Lysobacterales bacterium | reverse complement strand
TTTGCGTACAAAGCCGCCCAGAGTCCTGGCAACGCCGGGCAGCCGTTCCGGGCCCAGCACCAGCAGCCCGATGATGGACAGCAGGAATACTTCGGCAAAACCGATGTCGAACATGGTCTGCTGCGGTCAAACGTCCGAGCCGGGCGGGCGCCGGGCGGGTTCGTTGTCCTGAGTCGGGTCCGCTGCCGTGCTTCGGGCCTCGGGGTCGGCAGCCAGCTGTTCCGGCGAATCCTTGCCTTCCTCTTCCATACCTTTGCGGAAGCCTTTTACGGCGCCGCCCAGGTCGCTGCCGATATTGCGCAGGCGCTTGGTGCCGAATACCAGCACCACGATAAGCAGCAGGATCAAAAGCTGCCAGCCACTGATTCCTCCAACCATGACATCACTCCGTTTCAGATGTGCCGATTCTAGCCCAAAAGGCGTGCAGGCGGTGTGCGGGAAGCGCGGTTGGCCGTCTAGCTGCGGCCGCGCAGGGCCGTACCGCCGACGATCAGCAGTAGCAGTATGGCGGCCAGGCGACCGTAAACATCGAGCGTGGGAATTTGTGGCCAGCGGTCGTTGCCCGGTGGTGGTGGGTCTCCGCCATCGTTGTCGTCGCTGCAGCCGGCCGGTGGCGCAATGGCCAGGCTTTCAAAGCCCGCCACCGAGGTGGTGGCGATGAGGGTAGCGCTGCCGGTAGCCGGGTCCAGCTGAAGGACTTGGCTGCCCAGGTCCTGCGTCGCGGTACGGCGATCCGTCAGGGCCCAGAGCGTACCGTCGCTCGCGAAGGCCAGGCCTGCCTCAAAATAATCGGCGGCGGCCGGGCCCAGCTCCCCGATAAGGCTGGTGGCGCCGGTTTGCGTGTCAATTTCATACAGGCTGCGGTTGTCCCGCGTGCCCTGATCGTCCTGCAGGCCGTTGCCCAGACCGTATAGCCGTGCGGGCTTGCCGTAGGCCGCGAGCGCGCTGATGCGCTGACCGAGGCTGCCCAGCTCGGTTGCCGTACCGTCCATGGCCACCCGGTACAGAGCCTGATTGGCCACGGAGCTGAGGTACAGATCTCCGTCACAGCTAAAGGTCATGCCAAAATCGTTGCCGGCCAGCGCGCCCAGACCGGTAAGCGGACGCTCCTCCGCCTGGGATACCAGGCCCGTGCTGCCAACAGGAAACAGGCGCAGCCGCTCATCATCAACTGCCCATAGCTGGCCTGAGGCGTCAAAGGCCATGCCCTCGATATCCAGAAAGGTTCCCTGCGCCGACTGCACCGTGCCCCGTTCCACACTGGTGCCGCTGTCCAGCTCGATTACATGCAGCGCATCTCCGGGAACACCGTCCGCATTGACGCTGTAGCCCACGGGCGCAGCCACGGCCGAGCCGGCGCTGCAAACCAGCGCTCCGAATAGCAGTTTTCGGATCGATGCGTTCATGGGGCTGATTGGAGTGGCTTTCGTACCGTCAGGGACCGAAACTCCATGCTAGCAGAAATTCGCGCGAATTCAATAACTTTGTGTTACAAAACAATAACCTAGAGATTTATGTTGCGAATAAGCAACAGGCTTCTTGCGCCTCGATTTCATGCCCCGTGCCGGTGTTAATTCCCCAGCCCAGTGCTGGCGCGCCTTGCGGGTGCCCGCCAGCATGCAAATGCTGGATTGGCAGGCCTTTGCGGGTGCCGGTTTGTCGTGTTTACGCCACAGGGCCAAAAGGCGCCATCAGCGCCACTTTAGGCCGGTTCTGTCGGGCCGGAGTAGCTACAGCCCGCGTTACAGGTCTCCTGCACCACAACACGGCTCAGGCCCGGTACGGCCGGTTTCAGGCGCTCCCAGATCCAGGCAGCGAGATTTTCCGAGGTGGGGTTTTCCAGCCCTTCGATTTCGTTCAGCAGGTGGTGGTCCAGCTGGTCATAGATTGGCTGAAAGGCCTTTTTCAAATCCGCAAAATCCATCACCCAGCCCGTATCAGCACCGCGTTCGCCGCTGACGTGCACTTCGATAAGAAACGAGTGGCCGTGCATGCGCCGACACTTATGGCCGGGTGGTACATGGGGCAGGAAGTGGGCGGCTTCGACCTGAAATCTGCGGAATATTTCCATGGCGGCATTGTGCAGGGCCGGTCCGCTGCCCGCAAGACGTGTCGGGCAGTTCCTGACCGGGCCCCGGCGCGCAGCTAGCTGCTACCAAACACGACCCGCGGCCGGTTGAACAGGGTGGCGGCGTAGGCGGCCATGATCAGGCCCAGCAGCAGCGTGCCGCCGGAGCTGACCAGCAGCCACTGGTTGGGGACGCTTTCGCCACGTAGAAACTCGCTGATGAGCAGGTTCTGGGAGAACATGGGAATGCTCATCATCCAGAATTCCGGTTTCATGGGGTTGCTCATAAAAATCAGGCTGGGCAGCATGGGAATGAACACCACCAGGCCCATGTAGGACTGAGCCTCACGAAAGCCTTTGGCGAAGGTGGCCAGCAGCGTCAGTAGCGCCGCTGCCAGAATCGCCACCGGTCCCACCACCAGCAGCAGCTTGCCAACCATCCCCAGACCCAGATCCAGCTCGAAACCCAGGGCGCCCGTGGGCATATAGGGCAGTGCCAGCTTGAAGGACAGCAGGGTCAGCAGCAGTGATGCGAGTGCAAAGGCGGCCGTGGCCAGCATTTTGCCGGTCATGATGGCCCAGCGGGGCGTTGGGTTCAGCAGCAGTGGCTCCAGTGACTTGCGCTCCTTTTCGCCGGCGGTGCTATCAATGGCCAGATGCATGCCGCCGGTAAATGCCGTGATCATCAGAAAGTAAGGCAGGAAAATCATGGCCAGTGCGCCGCGGCTCTGTGGCGTGGACAAATCGACCTGCTTGACCAGCACGGGCGATGCCAGGGCCGGCGCGATGCCGCGCAGCTGAAGGCGGGCCGAGCCAATCTGCTGTCCGTAGGCGCTCACCATGCGGCTGACCCGCATCATGGGAATGTTAGATTCACGCCGCGATGGGTCAGCGATCAGTTCGATCACGGCCGGTTCGCCGCTGCGCCACTGCTCCGGATAGGCGGCGGGAATGCGCAGCACTACCGGATGGGTCTGGCGACGAACGGTTTCCTCCGGGTCCTCCGGTGCGGGCAGGATCGCCACGCCCTGCTGGCGCAGATGGGCGACCAGATTGGGCCCGTACTCAGCGCCGACCACAGGCAACTCCAGCTGCGCCTTGCTCTTTTCCTCCTGCGCAGACAGGGTTAGATAGCTCAGACCGATGATCAGAATCGGGAACAGGATCGGTCCCAGCAGCAGGGAATTGAACAGCGCGCGCCGGTCGCGCACGTTTTCTATGACCTCTTTGCGAAATACCGTGAGCAAGCCATTCATGCCAGCAGTCCCTCGTCAGACCCGATCAGTGCCACAAAGGCGTCCTCCACGCTGTCCTTACCGCTGCGCGCCAACAGTTCATCGGGCGTACCATCAGCGGCAATCGTGCCGTTGGCGATGATGATGATGCGATCACACAGGGCCGCCACCTCCTGCATGATGTGGGTAGAAAGCACCACCGACTGCCCCGCGGCTTTGAGCGAACGAATATAGGCGCGCAGGGCGCGGGTGGTCATCACGTCGAGGCCGTTAGAGGGCTCGTCCAGCAGCACGGTCTGCGGCTGATGAATCATGGCGCGGGCAATGGCTACCTTCACCCGCTGGCCCTGGGAGAAGCCGTCCGTGCGGCGTTCCAGAAAGTCTTCCATATTCAGCGTGCGCGCCAGCGTGTCGGTTCGACTGCGAATTTCGTTCCGGTCCAGCCCGTGTAGCTCGCCGTAGTAGGCAATGTTCTCGCGTGCGGTCAGGCGCTTGTACAGGCCCCGGCTGTCAGGCACCACGCCCAGGGTGCGCTTGATGGCGATGGCGTCTTCCGTGGGGTCCAGTCCGTCAATGCGAATGGTGCCGGAATCCGGTGGCAGCAGCGAATAAAGCATGCGCAGCGTGGTGGTTTTGCCCGCACCGTTGGGGCCCAGCAGACCGGTGATTTCACCGTCATTGATGGTGAAGGAAATGCCGCGCACGGCATGTACGTCACCAAAACTTTTACGCAGATCGCGGACTTCAATCATGGTTCTGGACCCAGCAGACTGGTGAAGAAGGGCGCCCCATCGATGGTTTCCAGACAGGTGGTGTCCGGCTCCGAGGTGCTTGCGGTTTCGATGAAACTGGTGGTGATTTCCTGCAGGCAGCGATGGCGCAGCACCGAATGGCCCAGACCCCGGCCCACCAGATTGAGATGATCACTGAAACTGGCCGCCGCCTGCGTGGCGTACTCCGGTGGCGTGACCGGGTCGCGCTCGCCTGAAAGCAGGAGTACCGGCAGGTCGCTTGCTACCGCTGCATGAAAGTCTTCCGGCACCACGCCGCGCGGCCAGACCTCACACTGGGCCGCTATGATCTGCAGCAGCTGATTGCCCAGCAGCGTGTCACTCTGGTCCTCGGCGGTGTTCAGGTAGGGATAGTCCTCGCTGCAACTCACGGACAGCTCCATGCCGCGGCTGAGCGAGTCTATCAGCCCGCCCATGACGAGCACGGCCTGGCTGGCCAGTCGTTCCAGATTGCCACTGGTGACCGCCTCATGAATCAGCAGCGGCAGCATGGCCTGATTTTCCGAGCTGTAGCTAAGAAAGCGGATGGCCACTGCCAGCACGTCGGCGCTCAAGGTCACATTTTCTGTCAGGCCCGTGACCGGATTGATCATGGTCACCGCACGCGGTTGCGCGCGCAGTTCCTCGATCAGGGCGTTGAGCTGTGGCAGTTGATCGGGGTAGCGCTCGCTGCAGTCCGCATCCGCAGCGCAGGCGGCCAGTACCTTCCGCACCGCCTTGTCCAGCATCGGTGCGTGTTCCTGGCCCAGTGCCAGCTGCATGGGCACGACGCTATCAAGCACCACGCTGCGCACGCTGTCGGGAAACTCGCGCAGGTACACCTGAGCGGCCCGCGTGCCATAGGACACGCCCAGCAGGTTGACCTGCTCGTAGCCCATGGCCTGGCGCACCGCGTCGATGTCCTGCATGGCGATGGTGGTGGTGTAGTAGCGTGGATCCCCATCCAGCTGCGCCAGACATTCCTCGGTCTGGCTTACCAGCAACTCCAGGTCCAGTGCCGTGTCCAGGCTCAGCGCTTCATCGCGGTATTCGTTACTACAGCGCAGCGCGTTGGACTGGCCGGTACCGCGCTGATCGATCAGCACGATGTCGCGATTTTTGCGCACCTCGGCGAGGGAATTGCGCATGATAATCCAGCTTTCGCTGGCCGCCTGACCCGGCCCGCCGGCAAAGAAAAACAGCGGGTCTGCAGCGGGTGTTTGTGAGGAGGCTTCGGCCACTGCGACATGGATGCTGATGCGCTTGCCGTCCGGTGCGTCGGGGTTTTCCGGCCGCTCCAGAAATCCGCAGCGCGCGGCGGCGGTGAGCGGCACGCCGGGCATGGACAGGGTGCAGTTTTCAAAGTCGATGCTATTGCCCTCAGGCAGCGCCAGGGCCGGTGCTGCGAGCAGCAGGCTCAGGCCGGCGAGGCCCCATTGGAGGGTCTTGGGGGGCTTGCGATTGGTCATGGTGGGCCCAAGGTTAGAGG
>JABSSV010000351.1 GCA_013213875.1 Lysobacterales bacterium | reverse complement strand
TACGACCCCGGTCAGACCGGGGCTGAAGCGGCGCCCTAGGCCCCTTCCACAGCACAAAAAAAGGCGGCCTGCGGGCCGCCTTTTTTCTTATCCGGATCGGCGCTGCCTCAGTCGAGACCCGCGCGCTGCTCATCCCGCTTGCCGCGGAACTCGGTACCCTCTTTCCAGTTCGGCCAGGCGTCACTGTTGGCCACATCCAGGCCGGTGCGGAAAAAGGTCTCCATATCTTCCAGCGCCCCTGACACCTCCCAGCTCAGATCGTACTCGTCAGAGACTCGGTGATAGTGGTCCTCCGTGTACTCATTGGCTTTTTCCATGCCGTAGGCCACACCCTTTTCCCGGTGCTCGTAGCCCTTGTTGGGGTACAGCATGGGCACGCCCTCCTTGGCCAGCTCAAAATGATCTGAGCGGAAGTAGTAGCCTTTTTCTGCCTCGCGATCAGCCGCCAGAAACCGTTCCTGCTCCGCCGCCGCCGCCGCGAGGTAATCGTCCAGATCGCTCATGCCCAGCCCCACCACGGTGATGTCGCGCGTTTCACCAAAGTTGTTCATGCCGTCCATATTCAGGCCGCCGGCCGTTTGCTCCAGGGGAAACAGCGGCTCGCTGGCGTAGAACCGCGAACCCAGCAGACCCTGCTCCTCAGCCGCCAGTGCCAGAAACAGCACGCTACGACGGGGCGCCTGGCCCAGGGTCTTGAAAGCACGGGCGATTTCCATCAGCGCCGCCGTGCCGCTGGCGTTGTCCAGCGCGCCGTTATAGATCTGATCGCCTTCCAGGCTTTCGTCCGTGCCCAGGTGGTCCCAGTGCGCCATGTAAATGAAGACCTCTTCCGGTGCTTCACTGCCGCGAATCAGGCCCGCCACATTTTGCGAAACGATACGCTGCATCTCCAGCTCCATGCTGGCGCTCGCGGTCAGGCCCGGGAGCGGCACGGCCTGAAAGCCCGGTTTCGCAGCGGCCGCATAGAGCGCATCCAGGTCCTGACCTGCGCGCGCCACCAGTGCCCGCGCCTGGTCTTTCGTGATCCAACCCTCCAGCTGCGACAGCCGGGCGCCCTGATCCGAGAGCGCCATATTGAACTGCGGTCCGGTCCAGCTGTTCTCCACCGTGGGCCAGCCGTAAGCCGCGGGTTTGGTGTCGTGAATAATGATGGCACCGGCTGCCCCCTGGCGCGCGGCTTCATCATATTTGTAGGTCCAGCGACCGTAGTAGGTCATGGCATTGCCGTTAAACAGAGCCGGATCCTGCGTCGCATAGCCCGGATCGTTCACCAGTATGACCACGGTCTTGCCCTTCACGTCGATGCCCGCGTAATCGTCCCAGCCCCGCTCCGGAGCGCTGATGCCATAGCCCACAAAGACCAGTTCCGAGTCTTCCAGAGCCACCGCGTCTACCTGACGGCGCGTGCCAATGACCTGATCCGGACCATAGGCCAGCACCGTGTCGCCGTCCGGACCCTTAAAGGTCAGTTCGGGCTGGTTCACCACTTCAACGCTGACCAGCGGCACATCCTGCGTATAGACCCCGGCGTTGGCCGGCTCCAGCCCGATCTCCTCGAAATGATTGATGAGATAGGCCACGGTGAGCTCTTCCCCCTTCGTACCCGGAGCACGGCCACCAAAGGCATCCGAGGACAGGGTCTCTACATGCCGACGGTAGTTTTCTTCCGTCATGGTATCCACTGCGGTTTGCACCAGATCACCACTGGCTGGCGGCGGCGCCTCCATCACCACCGGCGGCGGCTCAACAGCGATCGGCGCAGCGGGCTCGGAAGCCGGCTCCGTGCCGCAGGCACTCACAAGCGTGCCGGCCAGGGCAGTCAGGCCAAGGGTTTGTACAAGTCGGGTTGGGAGCATGAGAGGCATTCCTTTAGGGTGATGCGGAAATTAAGGCTGGCGACGCCAGAGGTCAGGAACGCTACCGCCCGCAGGTTTTGCCTGTCAAGGACGATGGTGCCCAACTGAGGCCGGAACCTTGGCGCAAGCATGAAAAAGGCGGCCCGAAGGCCGCCTTTTAGCACCCGAAGTGCCAGCCGGCTTAGCCGAACTGGTTCATGGTGTTGTCTTCACCTGCCGCTTTCAGGGCTGCGTCACCGGCAAAGTATTCCTTGTGGTCATCACCCATGTCAGAGCCCGCCATATTCTGGTGCTTAACGCAGGCAATGCCCTGACGGATTTCCTTCCGCTGGACGCCGGCCACGTAGCCCAGCATGCCCTGTTCACCGAAGTATTCCTTGGCCAGATTGTCCGTGGACAGCGCAGCCGTGTGATAGGTGGGAAGGGTAATCAGGTGATGGAAGATACCGGCTTCACGGGCCGCATCGGCCTGGAAGGTACGAATTTTCTCATCGGCCGCAGCCGCCAGCTCTGTGTCGTCGTAATCGGCACTCATAAGCTGATCACGGCTGTAGGCAGAAACGTCTTTGCCAGCCTCGGCCCAGGCGTCGAACACCTGCTGGCGGAAGTTCAGCGTCCAGTTGAAGGACGGGCTGTTGTTGTAAACCAGCTTGGCGTTGGGAATGACCTCGCGAATGCGCGATACCATGCCACCGATTTGGCCGATGTGCGGCTTCTCGGTTTCAATCCACAGCAGGTCCGCACCATTTTGCAGCGATGTGATGCAGTCCAGCACGCAGCGGTCTTCACCGGTGCCGCTGCGGAACTGGAACAGGTTGGACGGCAGGCGCTTGGGACGCAGCATCTTGCCTTCGCGGTTGATCACCACGTCACCGTTGCTCATGTCCGCCAGCGCGACCTCTTCGCAGTCCAGGAAGCTGTTGTACTGGTCGCCGAGATCACCCGGCGTCTGGGTTACAGCGATCTGCTTGGTCAGACCGGCACCCAGGGAGTCGGTACGGGCCACGATGACACCGTCATCCACACCCAGCTCCAGGAAGGCGTAGCGCACGGCCCGGATCTTGGCCAGGAAGTCTTCGTGCGGCACGGTGACCTTGCCGTCCTGATGGCCGCATTGCTTCTCGTCCGAGACCTGGTTCTCCAACTGGATCGCGCAGGCGCCCGCTTCAATCATCTTCTTGGCCAGTAGATAGGTCGCCTCGGCGTTACCGAAACCGGCATCGATGTCCGCAATGATGGGCACTACGTGCGTCTCAAAGGTGTCGATCTGGTTTTGCAGATCCCGGGCTTTCACTTCATCACCCGCTTCACGCGCATCGTCCAGCGCACGGAATAGACCGCCGAGCTCACGGGCATCCGCCTGACGCAGGAAGGTGTACAGCTCTTCAATCAAGGCCGGTACGGAGGTTTTCTCGTGCATGGATTGATCCGGCAGGGGGCCGAATTCCGAGCGCAGGGCCGCGATCATCCAACCGGAGAGGTACAGGTAGCGCTTGTCCGTGCTACCGAAGTGCTTTTTCACGGCAATCATCTTCTGCTGACCAATAAAGCCATGCCAGCAACCTAGCGACTGGGTGTACTGGCCAGGATCGGCATCATAGTCCGCCATGTCCTTGCGCATGATGGCGGCCGTGTAGCGGGCGATATCAAGTCCAGTTTTGAAACGGTTTTGCAGACGCATGCGCGCTGCCGATTCCGGGCTGATGTCGTTCCAGGGCTGACCGGCCTGATCACGCAGGGCGGAGATTTTATTGATTTCGTCGCTGTAGCTCATGGGGTTGTCTCACTCAAACAATCGAACAAAGTTCAGTCCACCAGCTGGGGGTAAGCCGGCAGGGTTAAAAAGGTTTCCAGCTCCTGCTGGCGCGTCATCTCGCGCAACAGCGCCGCAGATTTGTTAACCGCCGGCGTTTTACCATTGGCACCGGCCGCCAGCAGCTTGGCCTGTTCTTCATCGAAAAGCTGCATGAGCCAGGCCTTGCTAATGGTCTGGCCGCTGTCCGTCTGGGCACCGTGCGTACCCCATTGCCACAGCTGGGTACGGGCAATCTCTGCGGTCGCCACGTCTTCCATCAGGTTATCAATCGGAAGCGCTCCCTTACCCTCCATCCAGCCGGCCAGGTAGATGATCGCCACGCGAATATTGCTGCGTACACCCGCTTCCGTGATGGCACCCGCGCAAGGGGCCAGCAGCTCCTCAGCGGAAATCTGTACCGGCTCGATCTCTTTCTGCAGCTGATTAGGGCCATCCATCACCGCGTCAAACTCGGCGCGGGCCAGCGGCTCCAGCGCCGGATGCGCAATCCACGTGCCGTCGTGGCCGCGCTCAGCCTCCCGCCGTTTGTCGGCGATCACTGCGGCCATGGCATCGGCGTCCGCTTGCGCGTCACCCCGCACGGGAATCTCCGCCGAGACCCCACCCATGGCCAGCGCACCGCGGCGGTGACAGGTGTTTACCAGCAGACGCGAGTAGGCCTCGATAAAAGGCACCGATGTGGTGACCTCGGCCCGATCCGGCAGCACCCGATCGGGGTGGGCGCGCAGGGTTTTGATGTAGCTGGAGATGTAATCCCAGTGACCGCAGTTCAGGGCCAGCAAGCGGTCCTTCAGCGCGTGCATGATTTCATGCATCTGAAATACCGCTGGCAGCGTTTCGATCAGCACGGACACTTTGACCGTGCCGTGCGGCAGGCCCAGTTGCTGCTCTGACCAGGCGATCACATCTTCCCAGTAAGCGGCCTCTTCCCAGTGTTCGAGCTTGGGCAGGTAGAAATAGGGTTGCTTGCCGCGCTTCTGCAGCGCCTCGTGGTTGTGGAACAGATAGAGGCCAAAATCGACCAGAGAACCGGGAATGGGTCGCCCGTGCATGCGCAAGTGTCGCGTGGGCAGATGCAGGCCACGCGGGCGCACCATGAGCACCGCGCTGTCCTCGTTCTGTTGGTAGTGGCGGCCGCCAGGGGTGGTGTGTTCCAGTTGGCCGCGGCAAGCGTCATACAGGTTAGCCTGCCCTTCCATGATGGACTGCCAGGTGGGCGAGGTGGAATCCTCGAAGTCCGCCATGTAGCACTGCGCGCCGGAATTCAGCGCGTTGATCATCATCTTCCGGGTAACAGGGCCTGTTATCTCCGTGCGCCGGTCCTGAACCTCCGCGGGGATCGGCGCAACGCACCATTCGCCCTCGCGAATATTCCGGGTTTGTGGGTCAAAGTCGGGCAGGGAACCGGCGTCGTAGGCGGCCTGGCGCTGCTCGCGCGCGGCCAGCAGACTTCTTTGACGTTCGGTAAATTCATCGGCCAGATGCGCCAGAAAAGCGTTGGCGCCTGGCGTAAGCACACGAAGAGAGGCCGGCGTATCAGGATGGGTAATTTCGAGAGTCGGTATGGGTCTCTTCATCGCTGCCAGGGTCATGGGTCGTGCGCTCCTGCGTAGGGGTTAACGTGCAATTAGCATGGTGTGCCGGGCTATAATTGACAATATAAATATTTCAATACGCTTCATTAATTTTGTTAAAGATATAACGCGCTGATTTCTATGCAAAAAAACGAACGCTTCTACTACAAGGGCAATCCGCTCAAGCAATTGAGGGCCTTCTGTGCCGTGGCCCGCACGGGCAAGATGACGGATGCTGCCAATGAACTGTTTTTGAGCCAGTCGGCGGTCAGCCTGCAGGTGAAAGCGCTGGAAAGTGCGCTGGAAACCGTGCTGTTTGAACGCCGCGGACCCAATATTCAGCTCACGCCGGAAGGCCGCAAACTGCTGGATATGGCACGGCCACTGGTGGAAGGCGTTGACGCTTTGCCCGGTCGTTTTGCCAAGGAAGTCCATGGCAATATGGACACAGGCGAAGTGGTGATAGCCGCCGGCGAATCCACCATCATTTACATCCTGCCACGGCTGGTGGCACGTTTTCGTGAACGCTTTCCGAACATCCATGTGCAAATGCGCAACGTAACCGGCCGCGATGGCCTGGCCATGATTCGTGAGGATCAGGTGGATTTCGCGATTGGCTCCATGCTGGACGTCCCGACAGACATTTCCTATACCCCCATGTACACCTTCGATCCGGCCCTGATCATGCCCGAGGGCCATGAGCTGGCCGAACGCGACGATATTCACCTGGAAGACATCGCGCCCTATGGACTGATCTTGCCACCGCGGCGCTTGACTACCTGGCGTCTCGTGGACCGGGTGTTTCAACAGCACCAGGTGCCCTTCAATGTGGTGCTGGAAGTGGGCGGCTGGGAGGTCATCAAGCGCTATGTGGAAGCCAATTTTGGCCTCTCGATCGTTACCAGCATCTGCCTGCGCGAGGAAGACCGGCTGATCGCCCGTAATATGAGCAACTACTTCCCGAAACGCACCTATGGCGTCGTCGCTCGACGCGGGCGCCATTTACCGCTGCCCGCGCGGGCCTTTCTCGAGACGGTGCAGGATGTTCCCATCTCCGACTCACCCTGGCATACGGGTGAATCCATGCGTTGAGCAGATCGCGGTCTCCACACGCTTTTCAAGCGCTAGCTGCTAACGTTGCGGGCCCAAGGATTGAGCGCTCGCATGCTGCTATACGATCTTGTTTCCTGCTCCAGCGACCTGACCCGCACGCGCAGCCGAACAGCCAAGCGTGAACGTCTCCGCGCGTGCCTGTTGCGCTGTGAACCGGACGAACTGGCGCTGGTGGTGAACTATCTGTCCGGCATCCTGCCACAGGGCAAGATCGGACTTGGACCGGCCATTTTTAAACGCCTGCAGCCCGCAAAGGCTCCCAGCCAGGCCCAGCTGAAGCTGAGCACCGTGGACCGCTGCTTCAGCGCCATTGGCGACAGCACAGGACCGGGTTCGCAAAAGACGCGCTTGAGCCTGCTGGAAGACCTGTTTGCCCAGGCCACTGCCGCAGAACAGGACTTTCTGCAGCGTCTGGTGCTGGGCGCCCTGCGCCAGGGCGCTCTGGAGGCCGCCCTCATTGACGGGATTGCCGCTGCCAATGCCTTACCGGAGGCCGCCGTGCGTCGGGCCGTTATGCTGGCGGGCGCCGCGGCCCCGGTCGCCGTCGCTGCCCAGCAGCACGGCCAGCAGGGCCTGGATCAATTCCAACTCACGCCCCTGCAGCCGGTCCGCCCCATGCTGGCGCAACCGGCGGCCCGGGTAGATGATGCGCTGGCGCAATTTGCTGTGACCCAGCTGGACGTCAAGCTGGACGGCGCACGCATTCAGGTACATCGTGCCGGCGACACGGTGCGCGTCTACTCGCGCCAGCTCAACGAAGTGGGCTGGAGCCTGCCGGAAGTGCACGAAGCTGTGCAGCGCATGCAGCCGGGCGATTTTATTCTTGATGGCGAGGTGCTGGCCCTGCAAGGGGACGGCAGACCCCAGCCCTTTCAGGTCACCATGCGACGTTTTGGGCGACGTAGCAAACTGGAGGAAATGCGCCGGCGCATTCCGCTGAGCTGCTATTTCTTTGATTGCCTCTACTGGCGGGAGTCGCTGATCGACCGCCCCCTAAGGGAACGGCGCGAGCAGTTGGAGCAGTTGGTCGGTGCGCAGGCGGTGGTTCCCGGACTGCTCACCGGGGTGCCGGAGCAGGCGCGGGATTTCCTGACGCAGGCTTTGGAGCAGGGCCACGAAGGCCTGATGGCGAAGGATCCGGCCAGCACCTATATGGCGGGCAACCGGGGCGGCGACTGGCTGAAAATCAAGCAGGCGCATACGCTGGACCTGGTTGTTCTCGGCGCGGAATGGGGCAGTGGCCGGCGCTCCGGCTGGCTGTCGAACCTGCATCTGGGTGCGCGGGATGAAGATGGCAATTTCGTCATGCTGGGTAAAACCTTCAAGGGACTGACCGACAAGCTATTGCGCTGGCAAACAAAGGCCCTGCTCGAACGGGAGCGTGCACGCGACGAGCAAACGGTTTACGTCCATCCGGAACTGGTGGTGGAAATCGCCCTGAATGACATTCAGGCCAGCCCCCACTATCCTGCCGGCCTGGCCTTGCGCTTCGCGCGGGTCAAGGCCTACCGGGCAGATAAAACACCAGCCCAGGCCGATACGCTGACCACCGTGCAACAGCTTTACGAATGGCAAACGGGGCAGGCCGCGCCTGCTATAAAACGGAGCGCCTGAGGCAGTTATGGCTTTTCATCCCGCCACGCAAAGCTGGTTCGAAGAGAACTTCTCGGCACCTACCGAGGTGCAGCGGGCCGGCTGGGAAAAGATAAGCAGTGGCGCGCATTCCCTGCTGGTCGCGCCGACCGGCAGCGGCAAAACCCTGGCCGCCTTTTTGGCCGGTATTGATCGGCTGGGCAGCCTGCCTGATGAGCATGAGGCCGGCGTACGGGTGTTGTATATCTCACCGCTAAAGGCGCTGGTTTATGACATTGAGCGCAATCTGCGCGCGCCCCTGGTCGGTATCGGGCGCGTTGCGGAGCGACTTGATGTGCCCTTCCGCAGCGCCTCCGTGGCCGTGCGCACCGGTGATACGCCTCAGCGTGAACGCCAGCGCCAGCTGCGCCAGCCAGCAGACATCCTGGTGACCACACCGGAATCCCTGTATCTCATGCTGGGTTCGAAGGTAGCCGCCACCTTGCGCACAGTGGAAACGGTCATTATCGACGAGATCCACGCGCTGGCACCAAGCAAACGCGGCGCTCACCTGGCCCTGTCGCTGGAGCGGCTGGCGGCCGCCTGCGAGCGTGAGCCGCAGCGCATCGGTTTGTCCGCAACGGTGCGCCCCCTGAGCACCATCGCCAGCTACCTCGGCGGTCAGCGCGCGGTAGAGATCGTTGACTGTTCTGCGCCGCCGGCCATTGACCTGACCGTCAGCGTGCCCGTACCGGATATGCAAAATCCGCCCAGCACACCCACCCCCGAGGGCGGTTCCGTACTGGGTGAACTCTATGCCCGGGAGGTCGGTACACCGCAGCCGGAACGGGGTATCTGGCCCGCCATTTACCCGCAGCTGCTGACCGCGATCCGCGACCATCGGGCCACCATTATTTTTGTGAACAGCCGCGGCCTCTGCGAGCGACTGGCTCACAAGCTTAATGAGCTGGCGGAAGAGGAACTGGTCCGCGCTCACCACGGCAGCATCTCGCACAGCAAGCGGGCGGAAATTGAGGAGGGACTCAAGGCCGGCGATATTCGCGGCATTGTTGCCACCAGTTCGCTGGAGCTGGGGGTGGACATGGGTGCCGTTGACCTGGTGCTGCTGGTTGAATCACCGGGCTCGGTGGCACGCGGACTGCAGCGGGTGGGGCGGGCGGGCCATGGCGTCGGCGAGACCAGCGAAGGGCGCATCTATCCGAAATTTCGCGGCGATCTGCTGGAAAGCACCGTGGTGGCGAGCCGCATGCAGGACGCGGCCCTGGAAAGTATCCGCATACCCGAGAACCCCCTGGACGTGCTGTCTCAGCAGCTGGTGGCTTGCTGCTGTCAGGCGCCCAGCAGCGTGGATGAGCTGGAGCAGCTGGTGCGGCGCGCCTGGTCTTACCGGCAGCTGTCCCGCGCAGCTCTGGAATCGGTGCTGGACATGCTCAGTGGCAACTATCCCTCCTCGGACTTCGCGGAATTGAAACCCCTGCTGAGCTGGGACCGGGCCACGGATACGCTCAGTGCACGCCGCGGCTCGGCCCTGGTCACGCGCATGAATGCCGGCACGATTCCGGACCGTGGCGCCTACGGTGTGCACCTGGGCGAGGACGGGCCACGCGTGGGCGAACTGGACGAAGAAATGGTGTTCGAGATTCGCCCGGGCGACAACATCACCCTGGGCGCCAGCACCTGGCGCGTGGAACAGATTACCCGCGACCGGGTACTGGTCACGCCCGCGCCCGGTGAGCCGGGCCGCTTACCCTTCTGGCGCGGTGATGGGCCGGGACGGCCCATTGAGCTGGGCCAGGCCATGGGCGCGTTCCTGCGCCGTGCTGGCGACCTGCCTCCGGGCCAGCTGCAGGGCTGGCTGCAGGAGGAGACGCCACTGGATGAGTTTGGCGCCGGCAATCTGCGCGACTATCTGCTGGAGCAGAAAGCCAGCACAGGCACACTGCCCACGGATCGTGCCATTACCGTGGAACGATTCCGTGACGAGCTGGGTGACTGGCGCGTGTGTATTCTGACGCCCTTCGGAGCCCGCATTCACGCGCCCTGGGCCATGGCACTGCAGCGCACTTTGGGCAGCATCAGCGGCTATGAAATGCAGGTTATGTATACGGACGATGGCATCGTGCTGCGCTTTGCGGATGCCGATGAACTGCCCGCTCTGGACCTGCTGCTGCCGGACGCGGATGAGGTGGAGGAGCTGATCACCGAGCAACTTGCCGGCACCTCGCTTTTTGCCGGCCTGTTCCGGGAAAATGCCGTGCGCTCCCTGCTGCTGCGCCGGCGGCGACCGGGCCAGCGCTCACCGCTCTGGGCCCAGCGCCTGAAGTCGCAAAACCTGCTCGCCACGGTGCAGCAATACCCCAGCTTCCCCATGGTCATGGAAACCTATCGTCAGGCCCTGGCCGATGTCTTTGATCTGCCGGGTTTCAAACAGCTCTTACGGGACCTCAACAGTCGCGCGATTCGGGTTGATGACGTGGAAACGCCCAGCGCATCACCCTTCGCCCGCTCCTTGGTGTTTGCCTATGTGGCCGCCTATCTCTATGAGCAGGACGCGCCACTGGCGGAGCGCAAGGCGCAGGCCCTGACGCTGGACCGCGGCCTGCTAAGCGAGCTGCTGGGACAGGCCGAACTGCGCGAATTGATTGACCGGGAGGTACTGGCTGCGCTGGAGCAGGAACTGCAATTCCTGACCCCGGAACGGCAGGCGCGGGACGCCGATGAGGCCCATGATTTGCTGCGCCGGCTCGGCGATCTCAGCCCGGAAGAGCTGGCGGCGCGCAGCCAGGTAGCGCCGGAACCCTGGCTACAGACGCTCAGCGCACAGCGACGCGCTGTAAGCGTCAAAATCGCCGGTGAGATCCGGTGGATCGCCGCGGAGGATGCGGGGCTCTACCGCGACGCGCTGGGCGTGGCGACGCCCCCCGGAATACCCGACGCATTTCTTGGCGAAGTCAGCGATCCCCTGCGGCAACTGTTTCGACGCTATGCCCGCCATCAGGGGCCGTTTCTGGCGGCGCAACTGGCGCAGCGCTATGCCCTGCGGGACGCGCAGGTGGTGCCCATACTGCGGGCCCTGGAACGGGAGGGCCTGCTGCTGCGCGGCGAGATCCGGCCTGGCGGCGCCGAACTGGACTGGTGCGATGCAGAAGTACTGCGGCAGCTCAAGCGCCGCAATCTCGCCCAGCTGCGGGATGAGGCGGCGGCGGTGGATACGGCCACGCTGGCCAGCTTTCTGCCGCGCTGGCACGGCATCGGGGACAACGCCGGCGGACCGGAGCGTCTGCGCGAGGTGATCGGCCAGCTTCAGGGCCTCGCCCTGCCCTGGTCCCTGTGGCGTGATGTGATTCTGCCCAGCCGCGTGCAGGGCTTTTCCCTGCCCATGCTGGACATGCTGGCAGCGAACGGTAGCGTGCTCTGGATCGGACGCGGCGCCAGCAGCGCCCGGGACGGGCGTGTGGCCCTGTATTTGCGCGAACAGGCCCATGAGTTGATCGAACATGACCATGACTACCAGGCGCCCGGAGCGCTACACGAGGCCATCTTGGATTCGCTGCAAGACCAGGGGGCCTCGTTCCAACTGGAACTGGAACTGGATGTGGCCGCACGTCAGGAACAGACCCCTTCGGCCCGTGATTTTCGTGAAGCTTTGTGGGATCTGGTTTGGGCCGGCCAGATCACCAACGACACCTTCGGGCCGCTGCGTGAACTGACCAGGGGCCCGGCGCGCCATCGGCGACGGCGACGGCTAACCGGCGCGGGACGCGGCGCTGACGCG
>JABSSV010000350.1 GCA_013213875.1 Lysobacterales bacterium | reverse complement strand
GGGATCAGTGATTTGTTTTACCGAGTCATCTTGTTGGTCATAATTCAACAGCACTTTGGGATGAATGCCGATCATGCGGTTAATGATGAATTCCAGTCGCGCCAGACCAACACCTTCATTGGGGATCATGCTGAAATCGAAAGCCCGGTCCGGATTGGCGACGTTCATCATGATTTTTAGCGGGGCTTCCGGCATGGCAGCCAGGTCATCTTCACGCACGGCAAACTCCAGCTCACCCGCGTAGACATAGCCCGTGTCACCCTCGGAGCAGGACACGGTAACCGCCTGGCCATTGCTGACGGCTTCCGTCGCATTGCGACAGCCCACGACCGCGGGAATACCCAGTTCGCGGGCAATGATGGCGGCGTGGCAGGTGCGTCCGCCGCGATTGGTCACGATAGCAGCGGCGCGCTTCATGACCGGTTCCCAGTCCGGATCGGTCATGTCGGTTACCAGCACGTCGCCGGGTTGCACCGCATGCATTTCCTCGATGCTACTCACGACCCGCGCGGGGCCGGCACCGATTTTCTGGCCGATTGAACGTCCCTCGCAGAGCAGTTCGCCGCTGCTCATGAGCTGAAAGCGCTCCAGCTTCTGGCCGCCCTGCTGCTGGCTGCGCACCGTCTCCGGCCGCGCCTGCACGATGTACAGCCGTCCGTTCTCGCCGTCTTTGGCCCACTCGATATCCATGGGGCGCCCGTAGTGTTCTTCGATGACCAGGGCGTGACGGGCCAGCGCTTCCACCTCCTCATCGCTGAGGCTGAATCGTTGCTGGCGGCTGGCATCCACGTCCAGCGTTGCCACGCCGGTGCCGTCCTCCCTAAACACCATTTCCATGGCCTTGCTGCCCAGGTTGCGGCGCAGGATGGCTTCCCGGCCCGCACGCAGAGCGGGTTTGAAGACATAAAACTCATCCGGATTTACTGCGCCCTGCACGACCGTTTCGCCCAGGCCCCAGGCGCTGGTCACAAACACTGCGTCCCGGAAACCCGATTCCGTGTCCAGCGTGAACATGACGCCGCTGCTGGCCAGGTCTGAACGCACCATCAGCTGAACGCCGGCGGAGAGATACACCTCACTATGATCGAAGCCCTGATGGACACGATAGGCGATGGCCCGATCGTTATAGAGGGAAGCGAAGACCTCATGGATTTTGGCCAGCACCTCGCTCAGGCCGGTCACATTGAGGAAGGTCTCCTGCTGGCCGGCAAAGGACGCATCCGGCAGGTCCTCAGCGGTGGCAGAGGAGCGCACAGCGACGCTCGGTTCCTTACCGGATTGCTCCACCAGCTGCTGCCAGGCCTGCTCGATAGCATCCTGCAGGGCGGCCGGAAATGGAGTGTTCATAATCCAGCTGCGAATTTCGGCGCCGGTGGCGGCCAGCGTGGTGACGTCGTCAACGTCCAAGCTGGCCAGACGGCTATCGATGCGCTCCTTGAGTCCAGACTGCTGCAAAAACTCTGCGAAGGCGAAGGCGGTGGTGGCAAAGCCACCGGGCACCTCGACGCCCAGATCAGCGAGTTGCGAGATCATTTCACCCAGGGAGGCGTTTTTTCCGCCTACCTGGCCCAGGTCCTGCATGCCAAGTTCATGCAGCCACGCGATGTACTGAGACAATGGGCTGTACCGTATTCGTGCTGTGCGAGAAAGCGCGTAGTTTAGCGTCCCGCGGCATGGCTGGCTATGTGTACGCGCCACTGGCGCATGTGCGTAGCGTTGCTATCATGCGCCTAACCAGGCAGGTAAAGCGCATTACAGATGAAACGAACGGTTTTCTTTATATCCGATGGCACGGCGATCACGGCGGAAACGCTCGGGCACAGCTTGATCACGCAATTTCCAGATGTGGAGTTCCAGCAGGTCAGGTTGCCTTTTGTAGATACGGAGATGGCCTGTCTGGAAGCGGTCCATGCCATCGATGAGGCCTGTGAGCGCGATGAGGCACCGGCGGTGGTTTTCAATACGATTGTGAACGCCCAGCTGTGCGAAATCATCGGTACCAGCAAAGGCGTCATCCTCGATTTGTTTGGCGCCTTTCTGACGCCGCTGGAACAGGCGCTGGGCGTCGAGCATCAGCCCACGGTGGGTCAGGCCCACGCGGTGGACAACTTTGATCGCTACGAAGATCGCATGGACGCTACCAACTACGCCATGAAGCATGATGATGGCATCAGCGTGGACTTCAAGGACGCAGATCTGATTCTGGTGGGGGTTTCCCGCTGCGGAAAGACGCCGACCTGCCTGTATATGGCGCTGCACTACGGGGTCAAAGCGGCCAACTACCCGCTCACACCTGAAGACCTCGATGAAATGCGCTTGCCGGGCTTTCTCCGGCGCTATAAGTACAAGCTGGTTGGCCTCAACCTGGAGCCGGAACGCCTGGCCCAGATTCGCGAGACGCGCAAACCCGGAAGTCGCTACGCGACCCTGCGCCAGTGTCGCCAGGAAGTGGATGCGGCGGAGAGTTTGCTGCGCATGGAAGGTGTGCCGCTATTTGAAACCACCCATTCCTCCATTGAGGAAATTTCATCGCGGGTGCTGCTGCAACTGGGGCTGCAGCGGGAAATGTTCTAGCGCTATATGATCCCGGCCCGGGCTTGGGGTAGCGGCCGCCGGTCGTACAGTGTGCCACGGTGCCCCATGCTTCCGTCAATATTTGCTGCCGTGCTAGGCTACGCGCATGGTCGATTTCAGTGACAAAAAACGACTCGATTCGCGGCCCAGATTGGACCGGTTGCAGCAGCTGCAGGGCGAGATTTTCCGCCAGCTCATGCTGTTGATGCCGGATGCTGTGGCCCAGGAAGATGTGTTCGAGTCGCGCGTGGCGGGCTCTCCGGTCCTGCGTATGGAGTTGCTGGAGCGGCATCGCTATACGCATTTTGTACGGCTGAGCTACACCTTTGACGCGTCGAGCGGCGAGCGCCCGGCACCGGATGCGCACATTCGGGTCTACCACGATGTGCGTATGGCTGAGGTCACTGCTTTTAATTCAGAGCAGGCGTTCCGTCGCAGCGCACATCCCGCCTATCCGGCTCGTCCCCTGCTGGACCGCGGATGGCGGGAAAACAGCGCGCTGGATAAATGGCTGGCCTATCTGTTGCAGCAAGGTCACAGCTTTGAAACCATGCGCCCAAGCCGTGTTAGAATAGGGATCTCGACGGAGGAAGCGGCGGCCGTCGAGCTGGCATGAAAAAAAGCGCAGATAGCGTTTGACAGGTCAGCAAATTCGCCTTAATATTGCGCGCCTTTCAGGGGCTATAGCTCAGCTGGGAGAGCGCTACAATGGCATTGTAGAGGTCGGCGGTTCGATCCCGCCTAGCTCCACCAATGTCCCCATCGTCTAGAGGCCTAGGACCCCAGCCTTTCACGCTGGTAACGGGGGTTCGAATCCCCCTGGGGACGCCATACCTGAAAAAGCCCGCCCTCTAGCGGGCTTTTTTTTGTCTGCGCGATGCGCAGGGATCCGGCTGAGATTGTCTCTAGGGGCTGTAATGCACAGGCGCTGCGTCGCAGAAGGGAAGACAGAACCCTTTACATTTGCTGGGTTTGAAATGATAATCATTCGCATCTAAGAGCGCGCCACTTGTCAGTCTGCTATTTTGCGGTTGCACCCAGGGCGTTATGTAGGAGCCAGGATGAAGCAACAGCAAGGCAAGGCCTCTGCCACCATGGCGGAGCAGTCGGCCGTTATCAGCACACAGGCAGCCCTTGAGCCTGCGGTAGGGCAGCCGCCCAAGCGCCTGCTCCTATCGCGGGAACTGCGCTTTCTGCTGTTGGTGATCGCCGGCCTTGGCTTCACCTACATTACTGACCGGTCCTTGTTTCTGGTTTTGCTGGAGACCTTGTCCGATGCGTATCTGGGCGTCAGCGTTTTTGTCGCGCTGACCCTGGCCGGCTTCTATCTGCTGGATCGATACCTAAAAGCGGATCTGATTGCTCGACTGAACCACGCATCACCCTGGCAGGTGCCGGTCGCGGCCTTGCTGGGGGCGCTGCCCGGATGCGGTGGCGCGATTATCGTTGTCACCCAGTTTGTGCATGGCCAGGTGCGCTTTGGCGCCCTGGTCGCCGTGTTGATTTCTACCATGGGCGATGCGGCGTTCCTGCTGCTGGCGCGGGATCCTGCGTCGGCCGCTGTGGTTTTTGCCTGTGCCATGGTCACTGCGGTACTTTCCGGCTACCTCGTGAACGCGCTGGGCCGCTGGGATCACATCAAGGAGCAGGGCAAGAAGATGGCATCCCATACGGAGCCTGCCTTTGTCGTGCCATCCCGCCTGCAGCGCCTGTTCTGGGTCATGTTACTGCCGGGCGCGCTATTCGGTTTGTTGGGGGCTCTGCGTCTGGACGAGCCAGTGCTGGCATTCTTCCATATTCCACCGGCAGCACTCATGTGGTTTGGCCTTGGCGGCACCCTGCTGTGCATCGCCATCTGGTTCAGTCAGCCGATGAACTCCTGGACCGCGCGCTTTTCGCGCAAATCGATCAGTACCTGTCCGCTCGAGGCCACAGTGGCCGAAACGTCATTCGTCTCGGTCTGGGTGGTGTTGGGATTTGTGGCTTTTGAGCTGCTGGTGCACGCTACCGGGCTGGATCTTAAAGCGCTCTTTCTGCAGCTGGGCATCTTCACGCCGCTGCTGGCTGTGCTTATCGGTTTCATCCCTGGCTGCGGTCCGCAGATCATTGTGACCACCCTGTATCTGAACGGCGTCATTCCTTTTTCCGCGCTGCTGGCCAATGCCATTAGCAACGACGGCGATGCACTCTTTCCCGCCATTGCCCTGGCCCCGCGCGCGGCGATCGTGGCGACGCTGCTGAGCGCGATTCCGGCGCTGTTGCTGGGTTATGTCCTGTTTGGAGCGGGCTTCTGAGTTAACGTTTCAGCAGCGCCCGCGCCGCTTCCAGAACCGTTGTTCGCGAGGGCAGAGTGACTCCATAGGCAGGGCCCGTGGCGATGAAGCTGTCTTCCGCCGTGAGGCGCGCCACGCCCCGGCGACCGTGCTCCTGAAACAAGGTAATCAGCGCCTCTGACTGGCTACCCGTTTTCCGGCATTCATCCACGACCAGTACCCGCTCACAGGGCTCGGTTGCCGCCAGCAGTGCGCTTTCCGGCAGCGGCGCCAGCCAGCGCAGGTCGATGACCCGTACCTCATAGCCCTGTTGTTCCAGCTCAGCCTGCGCCTGGCAGCAAAGATGATAGCCATTTCCATAGCTGACCAGAGCCAATTGCTTGCCGTCACCGCGGATGCCCACCTCGCCCAGCGCCAGGTTCTCGCCCTGCGCCGGGTAGACGTCCATCCATTCATTATCGCCATCACGGTGTAAATCGCGCATGGGATAAAGGGCGATGGGCTCCAGGAAAACCACCACCCGTTGTTCCTCGCGCGCCAGTCGAACCGCCTCGCGCAGCATGCGTACGGCGTCGGCGCCATGCGATGGGCAAGCGATAATCAGGCCGGGAATATCGCGCAGTACGGCCAGGGAATTGTCGTTGTGGAAATGCCCGCCAAAGCCCTTCTGATAGCCGAGGCCAGCGATACGAATCACCATGGGATTGCTGTACTGCCCATTGGAGAAAAAGGGCAGGGTAGCGGCCTCCCCACGCAGCTGGTCTTCCGCGTTGTGCAGGTAAGCCAGAAATTGAATCTCCGGTATTGGCACAAACCCGTTATGCGCCATGCCGATGGCCAGTCCCAGTATCGATTGTTCATCCAGCAGCGTGTCGATGACCCGGTCCGGGCCGAAACGGCGCTGCAGTTTCTGTGTTACGCCGTACACGCCGCCCTTGCGACCGACGTCCTCACCCATGAGCGTGATTTCCGGATATTGGGCCAGCAAATCCGTGAGGGCGTAGTTGATCAGGCGGGACATGGGCTGCGCCTGCCGCAGGCCCGCATAGTCGCCGGCGAAAAGTTGCCGACGGGCCGCGTCTTCCAGGGGCGCCACGTCGGCGCAGGGCCGCGCTGGCGGAATCAGGCTTTGCATCACCTCTTGGGCCGTTTGAAGGTGCGCCTGACTGCGCAGTTCCTGGCGCAGAGCGTCGAGCTCCCGCTCGCTCTCATCGTAGCAGGCCAAGGCTTCATCCGGTGTCATCGCGCCTGCTTGGTGTAGCAGTCGCACGCTATGCAGCAGGGGGTCGTTGGCCTCATCCGCTTCCACCTCCTGGCGCGGCAGGTAGCTGGTTGCCACATCGGCGCCCGCGTGGCCGTAGAGGCGCACGGTTCGCAAATGCAATACCGCTGGTTTGCGGTGAGTGCGGACAAAGTCGGCGGCGGCCCTGGCGGCCTCATGGGTGGCATATATATCCAATCCGTTAGCGCTGAAATAGCGCAGGCCGGGACGCTGACGCAGAGAAGCCTCAACCCAGCCCCGGGGCGTTTTCACCGAGATACCGATGCCGTTGTCCTCGCAGATCAGCAGCAAGGGCAGGGGGGTGACCTGAAAGACCGTCCAGCCGGCCGTGTTGATGGCGCCCTGAGCGGTTGAGTGATTCAGGGAAGCATCGCCAAAGCTACATGCCACAATACTATCCGGCGGGCACTGGCTGTGTTCGGGGCGTTTGCGTCGCGCCGCACCAATGGAAAACGCGGTCCCAAGCGCCTTGGGTAAATGGCTGGCGATGGTGGAGGTCTGGGGCGGAATCATCAGCGCGCGTGACCCCAGTACCTTGTGCCGGCCACCACTAATGGGGTCGGCAGCCGCGCAGGCATAGGACAGCAGCATATCGCGTGCAATATGGAGGTGACCGACTTGCTGGGCGCGGGCAATCTGGAATGCCGCATCCCGATAGTGCAAGAAGGCCATGTCGTCGGGTCGCAGCGCGTGCGCCACCGCAGCCATGCCCTCGTGGCCGGAGCTGCCGATGGTATAAAAGCCTTCGCCATCCGCCTGCATACGCCGGCTGATACGATCGAGTTGACGGCTTAATACCTGTGCCTGATAGAGCCCGACGGCCTCTTCGCCAGTTAGCGAATTGTTGGGCGCCGGACCGCTGGGAAGGTCTACGCTTCCCGTGCGGCGGCGGAAATTCTCATGCACGATCGCTACCCGGTCCAATCCTCTGCTCCTGATTGTCGCGGGTGTTTGAGAACC
Source organism: Lysobacterales bacterium (assembly GCA_013213875.1). Classification (GTDB taxonomy): domain Bacteria; phylum Pseudomonadota; class Gammaproteobacteria; order Xanthomonadales; family SZUA-36; genus Marinihelvus. The sequence continues at coordinate 1,776 of JABSSV010000350.1, read as the reverse complement.
CCGCGTATTGTTGTTTTTGGACGGTCTGCGCAGATCATATACTCCTCGCTTCGCACTGCAAGACAATTGGAGCCGAAAACGGCCGGCGTCGCCATGCCTATCGCTTCTGTGCGCGCGAATGAAGCCTTTATCGGCACGCTTGAGTGCGTTGTCACGGCCAGTTGGTTACCATGCGTTCCGTGCCGCTGGCGGATGGCTCGGGAGCGGCGTTGATCTGCGTGCGCTAATGGTAGCGTTTCCGGCTCTAAATGAGATACATTCTCAATTAGATTTTCTATCAGGATGTCATAATGAAGCTTCTTAACTCAGCCTTTGTTCGTAGCGCCCTTGGCGCCTGTCTGCTCGCCACTTGTCTGCTGTCCCCCGCTGCGGCGGATGGTCCCGTGGGAGATCACGTCAATGACATGCAAGACTTTCTCGATGAGTACACGCGGGAGGTTGGCTGGCTGATGGAACAGGTTGATGGGATCGTGAACCGCTATGAGGCCGAGGGGCTGGAAGCGGCTCAACCGGAAAAAGTCGTTGACCACTGGGAGGCGGTGAAATTCCACTCGGCGATCGAAAGCAACTACATTCCGCTCTACGCCTCCATATGGCAGGGCCTATTCGGTGTCCGTCAAGCCATCGAGGGCGGGCAGCCAGTGGCCGAGGTTCGGCGTGAGCAGGCTCAGCTCGAGCAAACCCTGTGGCAGTCTCTGGGTGCCGTAAAGCTGGCTGCCCAGTACCAGGAACAGGGCTTGACCGGCGCGATCGCTACGCGCGAGGCAACCACGCCCGCAGCCACGCTGATCGAAATCAAGCAGCAACTGGACAGCGTGGTGGCGAAGTACGCTGAGCAGCTGCCGGATGAAGCCATCAAGCTGGTGCAGGATGCGTACCTGACGCGCTTCGAGGGTGTGGAAGGGGATCTTATTGAGAGCGATGCTGATCTGGTTGAAGACCTTGAGATCGACTTCAATGTGCGCTTGCCACAGGCCATTCAGCAAGGCGCTTCGGTCGATGAGGTGCGCGCGGTAGTGGACCGTATGCAGGTGAAGCTGGACCGAGCGCGCGAGCTGCTCAAGGAAGCCGAGGCCTCGCGTAGCGACGTTTTCTAGGCCGCCTCCATGCCGATTCAGCGTCGCAAGCTAATCCGGGGGCTGGCCTCGGCCAGCGCCCTGGCTTGTTTTTGGCCAGGTGCGCGCGGCGTACTGGCGGCTGGCGTTTCTGCCGATGATCTGCCGCCGCTGGAAGGAGAGCTAACGCTTTATCTTGGGCGCGGCGAGGGTGGCCTCTATGAGAAGGTTCTGGCGGCTATCGAGCAGCGCAATCCGGGCTTTAAATTGGCCATCCGGCGCGGTCCGACCGCGGCGCTCGCAAACGCGATTGTGGCCGAGGGAAAGGCCGGCGTGCGTCGCGCCGATGTGTTTTGGGCCGTGGATTCCGGTGCCATCGGCCTGATTGACTCCCAGGGCCTCGCACTGCCCCTGCCCACGGATTTGACGGCGCAGCTTCAACCACAGTTTCGCTACGCGAACTGGACCCCGGTAACCGGGCGAATTCGCACCTTGCCCTATCACACGGAAAGCGTTGATCCGGGCCAGTTGCCCAGCGATATCATGCGTCTGCCTGAAAGTGGCTTCACGATCGGTTGGGCGCCGGCCTACGCGTCATTCCAGTCATTTGTGACCGCCATGCGCCTGCTTCAGGGTGATGCGGCTACCGCCGACTGGCTCCAGCGAATGGGTCGCGTGGCCAAGCCGTTTGCAGGTGAGCTGGGAGTGGTCATGGCGGTGG
>JABSSV010000035.1 GCA_013213875.1 Lysobacterales bacterium | reverse complement strand
GGAGGCGACACCAGCCGGTGGTGTGGTGCTGCTGTCTCCCGGCGCGCCCAGTTTTCCGCATTTCCGTGATTTCCAGCACCGCGGGGAGCGTTTTGCTGATCTGGCGGCGGAGCAAGGCTGAGCATCGGCAGCGAAAAGGGTCAGCGGCCGCGGAGCTTCAGGGGGGAAGGAGTGCACAGAATCCCTGATTGGCAGGAGGGAGCAACCAATCGCTCCGCGGCCTACTTAAACAGACCGGCAAAGTGGGGAAAAAGTTTCAAAAATCCTTAAACTAGGCCCCTCAATTATTTCTAGCGGAGCATCTGCACTATGTCCGAAATCAGCAGTGGCGCCAGCGCGCTCATGGAAACGTCCAAGGGACCGATACGACTGCGCCTTTTCGACCAGTTGGCACCGGTGACGGTAGCCAGTTTTGCCAATCTGGCGCAGCGCGGCTACTACGATGGCCTCAATTTCCACCGGGTGATCCCGGATTTTATGGTGCAGGGGGGTTGTCCCTCCGGCACCGGTACCGGTGGTCCTGGCTATCGTTTTGAAGACGAATGTTCAGCCCAGGCGCGACATGACGCGCCCGGCAAGCTGTCCATGGCCAATGCGGGCCCCGGCACGAATGGCAGTCAGTTCTTTATCACCCATGTAGAAACCGGTTGGCTGGATGGCAAGCACACGGTTTTTGGTGAGGTTATGGGTGAGGAAGACCAGGCCGTCATTAATGCCATCACCCAGGGCGATACGATCGACAAGGTGACGGTCAGTGGTGTTGAGGATGTACTGGCAGCACAGCAGTCCCGGGTAGACGATTGGAACGCCACGCTGGAATCAGCGGGCCACTAGCAATTCAGCGCGTGCGCTGATAGCTGTATTCAGCCAGCGTAACCAACGCGTCTTTCCATTCGGAAGCGGGTAGCGGGTCCAGGGCCTCCAGGGCCCGCTGCGCCGCCTCCCGGGCCTGGGCGGCGGTGCTGTCCAGTGCGCCCGTGCGACGAATGATGTTCATGACATCCCCCAGCAACGCTGTGCCTTCCCCGGCAATGGCTCGATCGATCAGTTCACGTTCACGCTCGGTGGCTCGTTCGCGGGCAATGATCAGCGGCAGCGTAGGCTTGCCCTCTGCTAGGTCATCACCCAGATCCTTGCCCAGATCGCCTGCGTCACCCGCGTAGTCCAGCAGATCGTCAGCCAGTTGAAAGGCGTAGCCCAGCTGCATGCCGTAGACGGCCATGGCTTCCTCTACAGCCCTGGGCTGCTCACTGATGACGGCCGCGAGGCGGCAGGCGGCTTCAAACAGTTTGGCGGTTTTGTGTTCGATCACGGTGAAGTAGGCTTCGCGGGCCACCTCGGGATCGCCCAGGTTCAGCAGTTGGAGCACTTCCCCCTCGGCAATCGTGTTCGTAGTATCCGCGAGAATTTCCATGATGCGCATGCTGTCCAGTGTCACCATGAGCTGGAAGCTACGGCTGTACAGGAAGTCTCCGACCAGCACCGCAGCGGAGTTACCCCAGACCGAGTGAGCCGCTTCCTGGCCGCGGCGCATGTCGGACTCGTCCACCACGTCGTCATGCAGCAAGGTTGCCGTATGAATGAACTCGATAATGGCGGCCAGTGGCCAGTGGGATTCACCGTCATAGCCGCAGGCACGGGCGCCCAGGACCAGCAGCATGGGCCGCAGTCGCTTGCCACCACTGGCAATAATGTATTCCGACACCTGGTTGATCAGCACCACATCCGAATCCAGCGCCGCACGCACGCATTCGTTGACGCGCTGCATGTCCGTGGCGCTCAGGGCCGTAACGGCGGCCAGATCAACGGCGCTCTGCGGCGCCTCAAGGGCGCGGTCGTCGACACTGTGCTGTGCTTGCTTACTGGCCATGGGAAAGGTCGGATCGGTGCGTAGGGTGCTTCATATTATAGGTATCTGGCACCGGTCGGGAAAGCATTGGCAAGCACTTACGGTAGGGATTTTTAGCGCATTTTCAGACAGTCAGGCAGGGCGATTTTGCACGTGGCGATGGCCCTTCCTGTGACTGTCCCCGGGGCGGCTTTACGGCACAGTTGGTGTGCTACACTTTCGAGCTTGAATCAGATGCTCCGTGGCCGCTGATCGTGGGCGGGGCAAGAAACCGATAACAGCAATAGGTGCGTGCAGCACCGGCTCTGGAGACAAGCAATGGCAAGAGGCATTAACAAGGTCATTTTGGTCGGCAACCTCGGTGCGGACCCGGAAACCCGCTACACGGCTGGCGGCTCGGCCGTCACCAACGTCAGCCTTGCAACATCCGAGAGCTGGCGCGATAAAAACACGGGTGAGACCCAGGAGCGCACTGAATGGCATCGGGTGGTGTTCTTCAACCGCCTGGCCGAGATTGCCGGTGAATATCTTCGCAAGGGTCGCCAGGTGTATATCGAGGGTCAGATTCGCACCCGCAAGTGGCAGGACCAAAGCGGTCAGGATCGCTACACCACGGAAGTGGTCGCCAATGAAATGCAGATGCTGGGCGGCCGAG
>JABSSV010000349.1 GCA_013213875.1 Lysobacterales bacterium | reverse complement strand
TCATAGCGCGAAATGAGCTCATGCAGCTTTTTTACGCGGGCGGCAGCCTGCACCGGATCGGCTCCAGCAGGATCGGTCTGATTCATGCTTCCGGCAGCTGCCCCCGCTCAAAAGCCCGCAATTCCTCGCGGATTTCTCCTTCACGCTGACGGGAGAAGTGTTCACGCTGGTCATCCAACACATCCAGGTGCAACAGCTCCGCCATGCGCCGGGCCGTGGCCACGGTGGCATCCCAGGCATCAAGCGCTGATAGCGGGCCGGGCAGCCCCATAAACAGGGTCATACCGCGGGCACTGAGCGTGGCCCAACTGTCTGGGCTGAAGGTACCCGGCTGTTCCAGATTGGCCATGGAAAACACCGGTTGACGCTCACCCTCTACCAGACGATGAAAAATGTCCATGGCCCCGAATTCCATGCCGGATTTCTGCGCCGCTTCCAACAGTTCCAGCCCGGAAACGGTGCGATTGTCCCGGGCGCGCAGATACAAGACCACCACCTTCTCCGGTTGCGCCATGGGCGCCGGTGCCGCCGGCTCATCCACTGGCGCATCAATGGGCAGTTCGCCCTGCGTATCATCGAAGGTCGTGGCGCCGTCACCCGCATCAAAAGCCGGCTCCTGGCGCCCTTCCCCGCCGCCGGGCGTCTCCGGCTCGCTAAGGGTGGGTTCCGTGCGCGGCGCCATGGGCGATTTACGCTCCCGTGCGGCCTTGCGCGTCTTTTTCTTGGGTCTCGTTGCCCGCTTCTTGGGCGTCTTGTTCGGGTTACCGAAGAGAAAAACGCCTGCCAGCAGCAGCACGCCACAAATAATCAGTACCCAGCGAAATGTCAGTGTTTCCATCGCCTACCCCCGACGGCTCTCAGGCCTCAGCGAGGCGCGCTGCCTCATCAATATCAACCTGAACCAGGCGCGAAACGCCCGGCTCACTCATGGTGACGCCACTGAGCTGATTGGCAATCTCCATGGAAATCTTGTTGTGGGTCACCACAATAAACTGCACGTTCTCCGACATCTCTTTGACCAGATCGCAGAAGCGCCCGACGTTGGCGTCGTCCAGCGGCGCATCGACCTCATCCAACAAGCAGAACGGCGCCGGATTCAGACGAAAAATGGCGAACACAAAGGACACAGCGGTAAGGGCTTTCTCCCCGCCCGACAGCAGGTGAATGGAAGCCACCCGTTTGCCCGGCGGCCGCGCCATGATTGACACACCGGTGGTCAACATGTCTTCGCCAGTCAGTTCCAGATAGCCATGTCCGCCGCCAAACAAGCGCGGAAACAGCTCCTGCATGCCCTTATTCACCATATCAAAGGGGTCTTTGAAACGGGTTCGGGTTTTGCGGTCAATCTTAGCGATTGCGCCTTCCAGCGTGGCCAGAGCTTCGGTCAGGTCCTCATGCTGCGAGTCCAGATACTCCTTGCGCTTGGCCTCTTCCTCGAACTCCTGGATGGCTGCTAGATTGACCGGTTCCAGACGCGTAATACGCACCCCCAGCCGGTCGATATCGGCTTCCCAGCTATCCGGCGTTACCCGCTCCGGCAAGCCTTCCGCCAGGGCCGCCAGATCGGCCTCAATGGCCTCCGCCTGACGCTCATAGTTGCGCGCACTCAACTCCACTTCCTGCTGGCGCAGGCGGGCACGTTCCCGCTCCTCCCGCAGCTCGTTGTAGCGCTGCACGGCGGCCTGACGCG
>JABSSV010000348.1 GCA_013213875.1 Lysobacterales bacterium | reverse complement strand
CCTTCGATGGATTACATGACCTGGTATCTAGTCATGGCGGCTGCCTTCGGTTTGTTTATGGCCTGGGGGATAGGTGCCAATGACGTTGCCAACGCCATGGCGACCTCGGTTGGTGCCCGCGCTCTGACCATAAAACAGGCGATACTGGTTGCTGCCGTGTTTGAGTTTGCTGGCGCTTTTCTGGCGGGTGGTCAGGTAACCTCGACCATCCGCAAGGGCATTATCGACACCAGCGCCATCATCGACACACCAGACACGCTGGTGTTCGGCATGCTGTCAGCCCTGCTGGCGGCGGGGATTTGGCTTGCGATTGCCTCTCGACGCGGTTGGCCTGTCTCAACGACACACTCTATTGTCGGCGCCATCGTAGGGTTTGCGGCCGTCGGTATTGGAATGGAGGCGGTTAAATGGGACAAGGTCGGTCAGATTGCGGCGTCCTGGGTCATTTCACCCCTACTCAGCGGTTGCATCGCTTTTGGCATTTTCATGAGCGTCCAGAAACTGATTCTGGGCACCGATGATCCGATCCGGAATGCTCGCCGCTATGTGCCGATCTATATCTTCATGGTGGGCTTCATCATGGCGCTGGTCACCTTGTTCAAGGGCCTGAAGCACGTCGGCCTTGAATTATCCATGCTGGAATCCTACGCCATCGCGGCGGCGGTGGGCCTGGTGACCATGGGCATTGGCATCTTGCTAATCCGGCGGCTGAAAATCGATCCTTCAGCGGACTTGGACTTGCGCTTCACCAACGTCGAAAAAATCTTTGGTGTACTGATGATCTTCACCGCTTGCGGTATGGCATTTGCGCACGGATCCAATGATGTGGCCAACGCAGTGGGCCCGGTGGCGGCCGTAGTCAGCACGGTCACCTCGGGTGCGGTCACGCAAAAGTCCGCACTGCCCAGCTGGGTTCTGCTATTGGGTGCTTTTGGAATTGTGTTCGGCCTCGCAACCTATGGCTTTAAAGTGATCCGCACGGTGGGCCGCAAGATTACCGAGCTGACCCCCTCCCGGGGCTTTGCGGCGGAGCTGGCGGCTGCGACCACGGTGGTGCTAGCGTCTGGAACGGGTATTCCGATCTCAACGACCCACACGCTGGTCGGCGCCGTCTTGGGCGTTGGTTTTGCTCGGGGTGGCGGTGCTATCAACCTACCTGTCGTTGGCAGTATTTTCCTTTCCTGGGTGGTGACGCTGCCTGCCGGAGGTTTGCTGGCTATTCTGTTCTTTTTTATCCTCAAGGCCATTTTCGGTACGCCTTAGCCAAAAAAAGGCGCGCCGAAGCGCGCCTGAAGTTTCCCGGCCATTGTTTTAGCGATTGAAGTTTTGCAGTGTACAACCCGCGGTCCAGACATGGCCTTCGCCGAAAGCACCGATGTGGCCAAGGTTCTGGAAAAACGCTCCAAAACGTACGCGATCTAGCTCGGCACCCTGCAGGTAGTCTGCATTGGCCGGCGGGAACAGGACGTTTTCCAGGGCTGGGTCCAGTTCCTGGTTAGAGCCTGCTGCGTTGAACCAAGCGGCCACACTCCAGGCGTCGCCGTCCTCTTCATCAAAGTTGGTAGCGCAGTTTACGATGCTGTTTTGGATGGTCAGCGTCCCGGACAGCGCATCCGGGCTACCGGCAGCGGCGAAGGTGGCATCGCTATCGATATCCAGACATTTGCCAAAGCCGGAGAAGATGGCATTGGTGATGTTAGCGCCGGTGCCGCGACGCAAGGTCGCGCCGGTGGTATCCGGCCGGCCAATGAATGTCGCGTTGGCGATTTTGGGCAGTGACCGCGGTTGCGCATCATT
>JABSSV010000347.1 GCA_013213875.1 Lysobacterales bacterium | reverse complement strand
GGCAAGGGCTGGCTGCAGGGCACGCAGGCGCGGCTGGAATTTATCCCCGAGCGACACACGGACTTTATCCTCGCGGTACTGGCCGAGGAGTTTGGTCTGCTGGGCGTGCTGCTGCTATTTGTCACCTACCTGTTTATCGTCGGGCGCAGTCTTTACATTGCCGGGCTGGCGCGGGATACCTGGTCGCGGCTGGTGGCCGGCAGTCTGGCCATGACCCTGTTTGTCTATGTGGTGGTCAATGCGGCCATGGTATCCGGCGCGCTGCCGGTGGTGGGTGTGCCGCTGCCGCTGATCAGCTACGGCGGTACCTCGGCGGTAACTTTGCTGGCCGGCATGGGCATCATTATGTCGGCCTATGGCAACCGCACCTTTATCCGGCGCTGATCCGCGATAAGATGGCCAGGCACTGCCATGCCATGCGCCGAATTCCGGTACCGGCTTCGGGTACACTCAAGCGGATGCGGCGAATCTCCGGCCCTGTTCAGAGGACAACCATGCTACGACCCTTGATCACCACGCTGTTGCTTAACCTGAGCTTCTGCTCAGTCCTCCAAGCCCAGACCCATCCCGGTGCGGATGCGTTTATCGCGCAAGCGGTGGCAGACCATGAGCTGGACGCGGACGAAGTCAGCGCCGTGCTGGCCGACGGGGCCTTTCAGCAGCGCATTGCCGATCTGATCGCTAGGCCCGCCGAAGGCAAAGCCTGGTACGACTATCGCCCGATTTTCATCACGGACCAGCGCATTGCTGAAGGGCTGGATTTCTGGCGCACCCATGAGGCGCTGATCGCTGCTGTGGCTGAACAGTATCAGGTCGACCCGCAGATCATCGTGGCCATTATTGGTGTGGAAACTTTTTATGGCCGCATCACCGGCGATTTCCGCGTGCTCGACGCGCTCACCACGCTCGCCTTCTACTATCCCAGTGACCGCACCCGGGACCGCTCTGATTTCTTTAGCAAAGAGCTGATGCAGTATTTGCTGCTAAGCCCGGAGGAACAGCTGCCCCTGCGCGAGGTGAAGGGCTCCTACGCCGGTGCCATGGGCCTGGGCCAGTTCATGCCCAGCAGCTATCGTGCCTATGCGGTGGATTTCGATGGTGATGGCCGCCGTGACCTGTGGGCCTCTACACCTGATGTGGTGGGCAGCGTGGCCAACTATCTGCATGTGCACGGCTGGGAGCCGGGCGGGCCCGTGGTGCGTGCCGTGAATCCGAGCGATGCGGAACGCAGCCTGCCGGAGCAAAGTAACTACAAGCCCTGGCAGAGCGTACTCAGCTTTCATGAACAGGGCTTCAAGAGCGCGCCGGACCTGGACGCAGAGCGTCTGGCCGCGCTGGTGCGCCTGGAGGAACGCTCCGGTGATAGCTTCTGGCTGAGCTTCCAGAATTTCTATGTGATTACCCGCTACAACCGCAGCCCCATGTACGCCATGGTGGTCTATCAACTGTCCGAGGCACTGCGCGAAGGCATGGAGGCCGGGGCATGAGCACCCGCGTCTGGCCCCGCG
>JABSSV010000346.1 GCA_013213875.1 Lysobacterales bacterium | reverse complement strand
TTCGCAGTTGGGCGCATAGCGCGGCGCTCTGCCCGTAATCCCGCTTTGCGAAGGCCTGTCGCGCCTGTTCGAATAGTTGGTTGGCATCTGACATGGTGTCGTTATCGTTTGGAAACGGGACCGAGTGCGCATTCTATCCGGTTTGCCGTTGCTGGCAATCAGTCCCGGGACCTGTATCGGAAGGAGCCTGTTATATTGGAGCGGCGTGTGGCGATCGCTGGTCGTGACAAGCGATCGCATCTGACTACGTTTTATGAAGTAAGACCGTGAAAAGGAGCGTGACCGTGAAGGCACAATTTCTGCAGGCATTTCTGATGTTCGCACTGATGACAGGCGCAACCACGGCGGATATGGCCAGTAATGATCCACAGCAGTGGTTTGAAGAAGCCTACGCGCCGCTCTGGAATGATGATCCCGGCACCAAGGTCGAAGCTATCCTGGACCACTATGCCGACGAAGTTGAGACCCATGAACATAACGGCACCTTGTATCGCACGGCAAAAGAGGAGTGGCTAGGCGCGCCCATGCAGGAGTGGCTGGCCGAGGGCTGGCTGGGCGCGGAATTAACCGGGCTGAAGGTGGATCGTATCAATGCGTCAACGGTGGCGTTCAAAGCCCGCTGGCTGGATCACTATGAAAGCGAGCCGCAGGCCGTTTCCTGTGGCTGGTATCTGGCTGACCTGGCTGATGGTCGCTGGCAATTTACGGCCTATGCGGACCTCGAGTGTGCGGCGCACGGGCTTTAAGGCTGGCATCCACCGGTTCATTTACACACCGATGCGCTGGTGCCGCTCGTGAGTCATGAGCGACGCTGGCTGTACCTGATGCGCCATGCGAAATCCTCCTGGGAGGACAGCGGTTTGGACGATCTGGAGCGACCGCTGAACCGGCGTGGCATGAAGGCCGCACCGGAAATGGGCCGGCGTCTGCTGGCCCACGGCCATGGGCCGGAGCTCATTATCAGCAGCCCCGCGGCCAGAGCTCAGCAGACTGCTGGTCTGGTTGCCGGAGTGCTGGGCCTGAATGATGCACAAGTAGCTTTGCAGCGATCGCTGTACTTTGAGGGCATTGGGGGCTTGCAGTTCGCGCTGGAGCAGGTGCCCAATGCGGTTCACCGGGTCATGTTTACCGGTCACAACCCAACCTTGAGCCAATGGGTTCAACAACTCAGCGGTACATCTGTCGGCTCCATGCCCACGGCGGCCATTGCGGTCATCGCCATGGCCGCGGAACCCTGGTCACGGGCCGCCTCCATGCCCGGAGAACTGCTTGCCTATGACACGCCCAAGGGCACCGGTTCCCTGGCGCTCAGCGGCTCCTAGGGCTGGTATCTGCCGGCAGTTCGCGTGTCTTGCACGCGCTAAGTACGGCTTCCCGTTCCGCGGCGCTTAGCCGTACCCAAGCAGAGATTTCTTCCAGGGATCGGCGGCAGCCGATACAAAAACCCTGTTCGTCAAGACGACAGATGTTGATGCAGGGCGAAGCGGGGCCGGCGGACTGGCTGGTGTTCACGGCAGCGCAAGCTCCCTGCCATGAGTATGTGGGAAGAGCCACTGCTTACGCGTCATCAGGGCTTTCCGTACTGGCGCAGAATGGTCCGACGGGCGAATAGGGCCGTAAACACCCACAGCAGCGGCCCAAAGGAAATCACGATCAATTCTGCGGTGGCGCTTTGGCCGGTCGCCGCGCGGAACGGGGGCAGGTAGTACACCAGATAGACCACGGTCAGGCCGAGGGAATAGATCACCATGAGCCAGGGTATGCGCGCGGTGGTCAGCAGTTTGCCCGGTACGCAGTCCTCGGCCGGTATGACGT
>JABSSV010000345.1 GCA_013213875.1 Lysobacterales bacterium | reverse complement strand
CCCTTTGACGAACCGGGCGACTCGGTTCAGGAAGTGTGGCGCAAAATCAATGAGGACACACCCCTCCATCCCGCGCAACAGCTCACCATGATGACCGGCGAACAGGCGGAAGCCATCGCTTTGGCGCGCCAGTCACGATTGAAGCCACTCATTCGCACCCTCAGTGAAGATTTGGATGCGATCATCATGAAGGCCATTTCGCGAGATCGCGAACGACGCTATGAATCCGTCACGGCTTTTTACGACGATCTCGACGCCCTGCTGGAACACAAACCGGTTGCGGCCCAGCAGCAGGATTTCACCTACCTGGCGGGTAAGTTTATCCGCCGCCATATTGGGCTGGCCATCGCATCGAGCCTGCTACTGACGGCCTTGGCCGTAGGTCTGGTGGCCTGGTCCGGAGAGGCCAAGCGCGCCAATCAGGAGGCGGCGCGCGCCAGCCGCGAGGCTCAGCAGGCCAATCAGGCCCTGGAGGAATCGCGCGAACTGGTCAATTTCATGGTGACGCTTTTTGGCAGCACGGCCAAGGAGTCAGGGGCACCGGAGCGCATGACTACGGAAGAAATGCTTAATCTGGGTGCCGCCCGCATCCAGAATACGGAAACCATGGACCCCCTGTCCCGCGCCCGGCTGCAATCGCTTTTGGGCGAGGTCTATTTCAAGCTGTTCATGGAGAACGAAGCGGAGCAAATGGTGCAGCAAGCGCTGGCAACGCGCATAGACCTCCTGGGGGAGGAGCACGTACTGGTCGCTGACAGCAAGGGCCAGCTCGGCGCCATCTACGCCAATGAAATGCGTATCGATGAGGCAGAACCCCTGCTGCTGGAGGCCATGGCAACGGCCCAGGGCGCAACCACACAGGACCTTGAGGTGATCGCCAGTATCTGGGAAGCGCTGGGCAATCTTTACTGGGTACAGGTCCGTCACGATGAGGCCCGCGATGCGCTGGAACGCGCCTTGGAAATTCGCCAGGTCAAAATGGGCCGCACCGATGAGTTTGCTCTGGCAGCGGCCTTATCCAGCCTCGGCGTTCTGCACATGGAACTGGAAGAGTTTGCACGGGCCGAACCCTACCTGGAGCAGGCCGCCGAGATTCGGGTGCGCCGACTCGGTAACAGTATCGATACAGCCAAAACGCTGCATAACCTGGCCGAAGCGGAGAATCAGATTGGCCGCATGTCAGACTCTGCGGCGCACTATCGTCAGGCCTTTGAGGTTTACGCGGCGGTAGAAGGTCGGGAGGACGGCGAAGCCCTGCGGGCCCTGGATGGCCTCATGCGGGCCTTCACACGCGCCGGCCGCTATGAGGAAGGCCTGCTGGTCGGCCAGCGCGCGCTGGAAATTCGCGAACGCCGGTACGGCCCAGATAGCGAGGAACTGATTCAAAACCTGGTCTCCATGGGCATCAATCAGGGTTACACCGGGGATCTCGATGCGGCTCGCCTGCAATTGGAGCGGGCACTGAGCCTCGCCAACCGCTACCTGCCCCCTACATCGCGCAACACCGGCGCAGTACAAGACGCCTTGGCCTGGCTGGCCTGGCAGGAAGGTAATTATGAAGAAGCGCTGGAGCGGCATCAGGCACTACTG
>JABSSV010000344.1 GCA_013213875.1 Lysobacterales bacterium | reverse complement strand
GTAGGGTAACGGTCAGAGGCTGACCCAGCAGCTCATGGCGCTCACCCAGCTCGAACTCGACCGCTTCCCGGGCGCCACCCTGAAGCCCGACCCGCGCCCCCTCAATCACCAGATCGCGCGTATCCAGCACCACGGTGGGCGCGCCCAGCTGCAGCGTACGCAGGCGCAGGGTCGCTGTGCCGATCAGTGCCCGGGCCTCGAAATCCACCTCCAGATCCAGCAGCAGATGCTCCGTCACATAGGCATCGCTGTTGGCGTAGGAGTAGTAGTCATGAGCCGGATCATAGGGCGCTTGTTCCGGCGCGTCCGGCTGACAGGCGATCAGGGCAAGGGCGGCCAGAGCGGCCAGGGCAAACGATTTCATGGTCATGGGAAGCCAGCGGTCAGGGCAAAAACGGCGCCCAGTATAGCGCGTAGCGCCGAAGCGCCGGCGACGGCTCAGGGTTGACCGTAGTCGCTAAATTTGTCCAGCACGCGGGCCATTTCTTCTGCGGACAGCTGCTTTGGCTCACCCACGCTCAGGCACAGGCGATAGATCAGCGCCAGCTGTTCCACCCGTTCCGCCAGGGCCAGGGCCGCGGGCAGATCCGCGCCCAGGGCCACCAGGCCATGATTGCCCATGAGGCAGGCCTTGCGCTGGTCCAGCGCGGCGCACACATGGGCGGAAAGCTGTTCCGTGCCGAAGGTGGCATAGTCGGCGCAGCGGATATCCACCCCGCCGGCGAAGGCCACCTCATAGTGAAAAGCCGGGATGGCCAGACCCAGACAGGCCAGGGCCGTGGCATTGGGCGGGTGCGCGTGCACGATGGCTCCCACCTCCGGCCGTTGGCCATAGATGGCCTGATGGATGCGCCACTCGCTGGACGGGCGCCCGGGGCTCATTGGACGTCCGTGCTGATCCAGCTGCACCATCTGCTCGGCCTGTAGCTGCTCATAGGGAACGCCGCTGGGCGTAATCAGCAGTCCGTCGGGCAGGCGCAGGCTGAGATTGCCCGCGGTACCCACGTTGCCGGAGCGTGCAAGTGCACGCGCCGCCACCAGTAACTCCTGCGCCTGGCTCACGCGGCGCTGGCCTGTTCCGGGTACAGCGCCAGCAGACCGGCCTCGCTGGCCGCGCAGGCACCCCGCTCCGTCAGCAGGCCCGTGACCAGGCGCGCGGGCGTTACGTCAAATGCGAAGTTGCGGGCGCTGACACCATCGGGCACCAGCTGCACTTCGCGCAGATCACCCTGCTCGCTGCGGCCGGTCAGATGCGTCACCTCGCGGGCGGAGCGCTCCTCAATGGGAATCTGCCGCAGACCATCGTCCATGGCCCAGTCAATGGTGGGCCCGGGCAAGGCCACGTGAAAGGGCACGCCATTGTCAGCCGCCGCCAGCGCCTTGAGGTAGGTGCCGATCTTGTTGCACACATCGCCACTGCGGACCGTACGGTCCGTTCCCACCAGCACCAGGTCGACCAGACCATGCTGCATGAGGTGTCCGCCCGCATTGTCCACCACCACATCATGGGCGACCCCATGCGCGGCAAGTTCCCAGGCGGTAAGCGCCGCGCCCTGATTGCGCGGACGGGTTTCATCCACCCACACATGCACATCGATGCCCGCATCGTGGGCTTTGTAAATGGGTGCCAGGGCCGTACCCCAGTCCACGGTAGCCAACCAGCCCGCATTACAGTGAGTCAAAATATGAAAGGGCCGCGCAGGGCCGCCACGGGCTGCCAGCAGCTGGCGAATCAGGCGCAGGCCATGATCACCAATGGCGGCGTTGATGGCCACATCCTCATCGCAGAGATCGGCCGCGAGGCGCAGGGCCGCTGCGGGTCGGTCCGCGGCGCTCAGGGGTTCCAGTTCGCGGCGCAGACGGCGCAGCGCCCAGGCCAGATTGGAAGCGGTGGGGCGGGTCGCGGTGAGCTGCTCACAGGCCCGCAGCAGGCCGTGATCAGAGGCATCCGCGCGCAGACCCAGGGCCAGCCCGTAGGCCGCGGTAGCGCCAATGAGCGGCGCGCCGCGAACACGCATGACCGTGATGGCTTCCGCCGCCTGCTCCAGCGTGTGCAGTTCGCGCACGGCCAGCTCATGCGGCAGCAGCGTCTGGTCGATGATGCAAACGGGGCCATGGTCCTGATTCATCCAGATAGAGCGCCAGGGGGTGCCGTTGATGTTCATGCTGCCAACTTCCTGCGGATCAATCACCCAAGCTTCGCACACTTCCGCTACCATCCGCAGCCATAGCCACTGTGGATGCGCTTCATGAGCTACGTCTCTCACCTGCAATGTACCTACTGCGGCCGTCAGTATCCGGCCGATCAACTGATGAATCTGTGCCCGGAAGACCAGCGCCCGGTAGAGATGATTCTGGACCTGGAGCGACTGGCTGCGGAGCGCCCGGATCAGCAGTGGTATACGCCCGAACGCCAGGATCTGTGGCGCTTTGGCGCCCTGCTGGCTCTGGATATGGACGATGCGGAAGACGCGCAGCACATTGCCACG
Source organism: Lysobacterales bacterium (assembly GCA_013213875.1). GTDB lineage: Bacteria > Pseudomonadota > Gammaproteobacteria > Xanthomonadales > SZUA-36 > Marinihelvus. The sequence goes on along the minus strand of JABSSV010000344.1, from coordinate 839 downwards.
CTGGGGGAAGGTGCGACGCCACTGCTGCCCTATGAGGATCATCCGCTGGCCCGGCAGGCCGGTTTCACACTGCACATCAAGGACGAGGGCAAAGCGCATCCGGGTTTCGGCGCCAACCCGACCCAGAGCTTCAAAGATCGCGGCATGGTTATGACCGCCTCCATGGCGCGCCGCTTCGGTCTGGAAAAACTGGCCATACCCACCCAGGGCAATGCGGGCGACTCGCTGTGTGAGTACGCGCAGGCCGCGGGCCTTTCGGCGGTGGTGGCCATGCCCACGGACACGCCCCTGCCCATCATGGGCAAGGTAGCCACACTGGCGCAGACCACGGACCGTTTTCATCTGCAGCTGGTGGAAGGCACGATCCGTGAGGCCGGCGAACTGCTGAAGCGCGACTGGATACCCAACGGCTGGTTCAGCGTCGCCACCTTCCAGGAACCGGGCTGGCGCATCGAAGGCAAAAAAACACTGGGACTGGAGCTGGCTGAGCCCAGCAGCGACGGCGCCGGCTGGTCCCTGCCGGACGTGGTGATCTACCCCACCGGGGGCGGCACCGGCGTGCTCGGCATGTGGAAGGCCTGGGATGAACTGGAAGCGCTGGGGCTGATTGGGCCGGAACGGCCGAAGGTGATCTGCGTGCAGTTTGAAGGCACCGCACCGCTGGTGCGGGCCATGCAGGCGGGCGCGGAGGACACCACGGCAGCCGGAGCCGAATACACCATCGCCTATGGCCTGAACGTGCCCGGCGGCGTGGGGCAGTTCAAAGTGCTGCAGATCATCCGCGCCTCCGGCGGCGACGCCATCGCGGTCAGCGAGGAAGCGCTGCAGGCAACCCTGTC
>JABSSV010000343.1 GCA_013213875.1 Lysobacterales bacterium | reverse complement strand
TCGCAAGCGAACCGTTACCATTCACATCTCCATAACGCCTTCTGTTTTTCGCCGAAGCGGACGGGGTGTTTTCCATTGTTAGGAGTTTTTTCATGCGTCTGATCGTAGCGGCTTTTGCCACACTTCTTGCTCTTCCCGGCCTGGCGCAGGCCTACGTTGGGCCCGGTCTCGGACTGGGGGCTATGGTTGTGATTCTGGGCGTTCTGGTTTCACTGGGGTTGGCTGTGTTCGCGCTCGTTTGGTACCCCCTTAAGCGTCGCCGGGCACAACGGCAGGCGGCTAGAGAGCAGAAGTCGGGCTAGCGCCCATGCAAGATACGTCGTTGCTCACGCTGATTCCGGCGTGGCTGGGCTGTGCGATCATCAGCGTCGAGGCTTTTCTGCGCCTGCCCCTGGTCGCCAATATCCAGAGTCTGAACCAAACCGCCGTCAAGGTGGTGTCGGTTATCGGCTCGGCACGGATTTCCGATCACTGGAAAGAGCGCGTGGTACCCGCCTATGCCCGGCAGATTCTCCTGCGCAGCCTTACCCTGGCAGCCTGCCTGCTGTTGATCCTATTGGTGCTCGTTACCAGCTGGGTGTTGCTGGCCAGTTGGCCCGCTGGCGGAATCACAGCGGCGCTGGATATGCTGATGCATTGGCAGTGGCATGTGCTGGTATTTGTGGCTGCCTGGGCCTGGGCCATGTGGCGCACGCGCCGTCAGCGGGCGGCTGCGGCCGCGGAGGACTACAGCGAGGGCGACAAGTTTCTGCATCGTTTGGCGCTGGCATCTCCCTCCACACGGGTCTGGATAGACGACCTTGATCAGCGTATCGCGCCCGCATCCGTTGCGAGCACCGCGATTACCGCCCCTGTTTATGTGTGCGCGCTGGCGCGTGCCGGGACGACCGTGCTGTTACAGGCGCTTTATGAAAGCGGACAATTCACGGCGCAAACCTATCGTGCCATGCCCTTCGTGATGGCGCCCTGGACCTGGGGCGGCCTGCGCAAAAGTAAGCATAAGAGCAAGACAAAACAGCGCGCCCATGGTGACGCGTTGGAGGTCGGTATTGATAGCCCCGAGGCTTTTGAAGAGGTCTTCTGGAATACCCGTTCACCCCAGCCCGCCTCAGACGCACAGCCGCTGCAGGAGACGGCGGCGCCGGAACTGCTGGAGCGCTACCGTGGCTATGTGCGACGCATCAGTGCGCGTGGGCAGCGGCGCGGTGAGAGCGGTCGTTATCTTTGTAAGAACAACAACAACGTGCTGCGCTTGCCGCTGCTGCGCAGCGCCTTTCCCGATGCCCTAATTCTCATGCCATTCCGCGATCCGGCAGCCCATGTGCAGTCATTGCTGGGACAGCATAAGCGCTTTCTGAAGCGTCATTCACAGGACCCTTTTTCGCTCGAGTACATGGATTGGCTCGGCCATCATGAGTTTGGTGCTCATTTCCGGCCTTTCCGTGTTGGCCCGCGCTGCCTGCCGGCCGACGCGGAGGCGCTTCTTAATCCGGTCTACTGGGTTGACTACTGGTGCGATGTATACCGTTTCCTCTTGCATTCGGAGCCCACGGGCGTCCTGTGGTGGGACCACGATGCGTTTGTGGCTGAGCCCCTGGCTTACCTGGAGCTACTCGAGCAAAAACTGGCCCTTCCTAGTGGCTGCTTGGAGCCCTGGGCGGAGAAGGTCAGCCCCGGTCAGCGGGATATTCTCGATACGGTGCAGGCCGCAGTGAGTGATGAAGCGCGTGAACTGCACCAGCAGCTTCGGGCTCGGGCAATCAATCCAGAGCAAAACGCGCGAGGTTAAGCAGACAAATCAGCAGCACCGCCAGCAAGGTCAGCTGCAACTGCGTGCGTCCTGTTCGGCGCGTGATTGAATTGGACATGTCCACTTCGAATTCGCGTTTGATGCCGTCTGGCGTCAACTCAAAGATCCATGCCAGCACCAGGATAAGGGGAAAGCCGATCAGGAGCATGGCGAAGGTAAAGCGGTAAATCCAGCCCGGTAGCTGTGCGTAGTCAACGCACAGCGCGCCCAACTCCAACAGCAGCCAGCCAGCGGCTATGTAGAGTAGGGCGACGCGAAAAATATTGCGCCGGCGTAATTCCGTGATCAAGGACATGGCGTCCATTCGCTCCTTTGGGCCCGTAAGACAGCAAGCATTCGCGCATAATTAGACGGTCGGCTAGTGTCAGTCTGACCCGATTTGCCGGAATACTGTACCAAGTTGCTACGCGCTTGTCCTGCGTACAGGGCGTGTTTTTTCTTGATGAAAAAAAATTAAAAAATATCAATAACAATTATTTATCTATTCTATCTAGATGAATTATAGGCTATAGCAAGGTGCCAACGCGTCGGTTTCCGGCGCATTGATGGTCCCGTGCATAGGTCCGCCGGAGCCCGGTCTCTGGCTGCGGCGGCATGAGCAGAACAGGTATACTGCCGATCGGTATAAGTCGGGGGAAAGCGGATGGCAAAGGTGCTGTCGCTGCATGAGACACAGGCGACCGATCGCGGCATGGACCGCAATCCGGGCCTGCCTTTCACGCCGGAATATTTCACCTGCCTGCGGATAAACCGCAGTGCGGTGGAACGGCGCGCTGCCAGCCTGCCGGCTCGTCGATCCGTAAAGAAGGCCTACCAGGTGGCCTGGTTGCTCAAGGCCATCAGCTGTATGGATCTGACCACCCTGGCAGGAGACGACACGCCGGGGCGCGTGCGCCGTCTCTGCGCCAAAGCGCAGCGCCCGGTCCGTGTAGACCTTCTGGAGGCCCTTGACGTGCGCTCGCTGGATTTAACCACGGGCGCTGTTTGTGTCTACCACAACATGATCCCGATCGCCGTAGAGGCACTTGCAGGAACCAATATTCCCGTTGCTGCCGTATCCACCGGATTTCCTGCCGGTCAGATTTCCGAGCCCCTGAAGCTGGCACAGATCGAGGCGTCCGTTCAGGCTGGGGCTACGGAGATCGACATCGTCATCAACCGCGCGCGGGTGCTGACGGGCGATTGGGCCGGTCTTTATGAGGACGTGAAAGCCTATCGGGAGGCCTGTGGGGAGGCTCATCTCAAAGCCATTCTGGCGACCGGTGAGCTGGGTACGCTGACCAACGTGGCCCGTGCCAGTTGGGTTTGCATGCAGGCCGGTTCCGATTTTATCAAGACCAGTACCGGTAAAGAGTCGGTAAACGCCACGCTGCCCGTCAGTCTGGTCATGGTGCGCGCCATTCGCGATTTCCATCGCTTGACGGGCTATCGGGTCGGATACAAGCCGGCGGGGGGTATCAGCAAGGCAGCCGAAGCGCTGGCTTATCTGGTGCTGATGAAAGAGGAGCTGGGTAACCGCTGGTTGAATCCGCAGCTGTTCCGTTTCGGTGCCAGCAGCCTGCTGGGCGATATTGAGCGGCAATTAGAGCATTACATCACTGGCAGCTATTCAGCTGCTCACCGTCACCCAACGAGTTGAGTGCATGGACATCAAGGACATCTTCGAACACTTGGATTACGGTCCGGCGCCGGAGGGAACGGAGCCGGTGGAGCAGTGGCTGGCCGAGCGCCATCAGCGCTTCGACCATTACATTAACGGTGCCTGGACAGCGCCAGTTACCGGCGCATACTTTCCGGTTCACAGCCCGGCTCGTGGCGCCTTGCTGGCGCAAGCGGCCGATGGTGATAGCGCCGATATTGAGCGGGCAGTCACTGCGGCCAGCGCCGCGCAGGCAGACTGGGCCGCGCTCGGTGGCCACGGTCGAGCACGCTATCTCTACGCGCTGGCGCGCCAGTTGCAAAAGCACAGCCGGCTGTTTGCCGTGCTGGAATCCTTGGACAACGGTAAGCCCATTCGCGAGGCGCGGGACATCGATATTCCGCTGGTAGCGCGACATTTTTATCACCACGCAGGCTGGGCGCAGCTCATGGAGCGCGAGCTTCCGGGCTATGAACCATTGGGCGTGGTTGGCCAGATTATCCCCTGGAACTTCCCCCTGTTAATGGCCGCCTGGAAGGTCGCGCCGGCGCTGGCCATGGGCAACACGGTGGTGCTCAAGCCCGCGGAATACACGCCGGCGACGGCCGTGTTGCTGGCGCAACTCTGTGCCGAGGTGGGCTTGCCTCCGGGCGTGTTCAATCTGGTCCTCGGCGATCACAAGGCCGGTGCCGCGCTGGTGGCCCATGAACAGGTTAAGAAAATCGCTTTCACCGGTTCTACGGAGGTTGGACGCCAGCTGCGGGAACAAACCGCGGGCAGCGGCAAGAAGTTGACGCTGGAACTGGGCGGTAAGTCGCCGTTTATCGTCTATGAGGATGCTGATCTCGACAGCGTGGTCGAGGGTCTGGTGGACGCGATCTGGTTCAATCAGGGCCAGGTATGCTGTGCCGGCTCCCGCCTGCTGGTGCAGGAGTCGATTGCCGAAACCCTGCTGAGCAAGTTGCGTGAGCGCATGCGCCGGCTGTTGGTGGGTGATTCGTTGGATAAG
>JABSSV010000342.1 GCA_013213875.1 Lysobacterales bacterium | reverse complement strand
GGATCATAGCTGGCGCCGGTCTCTACGGGGTCTCGCTACTGCTACTGGGCATACGCCCGACCCAGCTGCTTCGTGAGTCTGCCTAAGCCACAGTTTTTCGTGACCACGCGGGCCTTTCCAGGCTCTGGCTTGCTATAATCGGCCGCTTGTCCCGCAGGTCACTCGGCAGCAGCAAATGAACCTCTTTCGAGACCATGATCATCACGGTCTGTGTGGCTCCAGTGTGGTTGCCATCGGCAACTTCGACGGCGTGCATCGAGGCCATCAGGCCCTGCTGAGCAGTGCGCGTCGGTTGCAGCAACCGGGTGATGCGCTGGCCTTGGTGAGCTTTGAGCCCCTGCCCAAAGCGTTTTTCACGCCAGAGCAGGCGCCGGCACGCCTCATGGGGCCCGCTCAAAAGCTGCGTTTTTTGCGTGGCCAGGGCGTGGATTTGGCCTGGCTGTTGCGATTTAATAAGGCGCTGGCCAGCATGGAGCCGGAGGCGTTTATAGAGCGCATTCTGGTGCGCGGTCTGCGGGCCCGCGGTGTGGTGGTTGGCGGTGATTTTCGCTTTGGTCGTGCCCGGCAGGGTGATCTGGCCCTGCTGCGCGATTTGGGCGAGGCCTTTGGCTATGAAACGATTGAGGTGCCGGCCGTGTGTGAGCGCGGTGAACGCATTTCATCTTCGGCCTTGCGTAAGGCTTTGGCGGAAGGGCACTTCAAGCGCGCGGAAGCCTACCTCGGGCGGCCCTACAGCGTTGAGGGACGGGTGGTTCGGGGCGCGCAATTGGGGCGCCGCTTGGGCTATCCCACGGCCAACATTCGGCCCTGGCGAGGCAGCACACCACTGCATGGCGTCTTCGCCGTGCGGGCCCGTCTACCGGGTAAGGCATGGCTGGACGGTGTGGCCAGCGTTGGCGTGCGCCCTGCGGTGGGCGGTGGTGAGCCGCTGATTGAGGTGCACCTGTTTGATTTTTCCGGCGACCTGTATGGCTGCCGGCTGGAAGTTCGCTTTCTGTCGCGTTTGCGCGGGGAGGAGGACTTTCCGGAGATTGACGCGCTGGTGCGTCAGATGAAGCAAGATGAGGCACGAGCAAGGACCTTGTTGGCCCGCGCGCCCGGTGAGTGATATGGACTATAAAAACACAATCAATCTGCCAAAAACCGGTTTTCCCATGAAGGCCAATCTGGCCAACCGGGAGCCGGCCATGCTGGCTGCCTGGGAGAAGAGCGATCTCTATGGTCGCATTCAGGAACATGCCAAGGACCGGCCTCTGTTCATCCTTCACGATGGCCCTCCCTACGCCAATGGCGACATACACCTGGGGCACGCCGTCAACAAGGTGCTCAAGGATATGGTCATCAAGTCGCGGCTGCTGGCTGGCTATCAGGCACCCTATGTGCCGGGCTGGGACTGTCACGGCTTGCCGATTGAACTGCAGGTTGAAAAGAAGGTAGGCAAGGTCGGGCACAAGGTAGACGCGCCAACCTTCCGTCAGAAATGCCGCGAGTACGCCGGTCGTCAGATCGATGCGCAGCGGAAGGGTTTCAAGCGTTTGGGCGTACTGGGGGCCTGGGAAACGCCCTATGCCACGCGTGATTTTCGCTACGAGGCGGACATGATTCGTGCGCTGGCCGG
>JABSSV010000341.1 GCA_013213875.1 Lysobacterales bacterium | reverse complement strand
GCCCAGATAGGGGCTGATGTAGGTTGGCAGCATGTCCCCGCCCCACCATTCGTCGCTGGAAAAAGTGACGGTCGCGCCACTATCAAAGACCGACCTGGCAGGGTACATGCGGTTATAGCGGTCCGGCCCCAGCAGGTCCGCCACCACGTCATGGGGCGTCACGCCAAACCACCAGGGTGAAAAGTTGGCGACCACGCCCAGTTGCTGCAAGCGGGGCAGGTCCGCAGGATCGATCAGGGCCAGATGCGCCACCGTTACTTTGGGATAGAGCTCGCCATCTACGCTGGCCTGGGCCGCCGCTACCGCGTCCAGCACCGTGCGCGTGGCCAGATCACCGATACTGTGCACCATCAGGTCCAGCTTCGCCGCATGCAGTTCGAGCAACAGATCACGCAGTTCGTTGACCGAGAGCATGGGTTGCGTGCTGCTCTGGCTACCTAGATAAGGCTCGCTGTAGGCCGCTGATTGATTGGCGCTGATGCCGTCCATGAAAATCTTCACGGAGGTAAAGCGCAAGCGCTCACCGCCATAGGTCTCCCGGTAGCGCAGTAGCTCGGCGACGGCCGTCTTTGCCCGCGCAGGCGTGAAGATCTGATAGGTGCCGTAGTAGCGGAGCGGCAGTCGGCCTTCCTCTTCCAGTTCAGAGATCACCTGGTAAACCCGGTCGCCAAAGCCCTTGTTGCCGGCATCATAGAGCGCAGTGATGCCATGCCGGCTGAGCACCTGTAAGGTTTCTGCAACCTGTTCCTTATGGGCAGCCTGACGTTCCGCCGTGGCCAGTGCAAAGTGCTCGGCAAAGTGCTGCACGCCCGCCCCTTCTTTAACCCAGCCTGTGGGCTCACCGGACGTATCACGCGTATACATGGCCAGGCCGGGCTTTGGATCGGGGGTGCCGGCATCAATGCCGAGTTCCGCCAGCGCTGCAGAATTCAGCCAGAAATCATGCGCGGTCTCACTTTCAAACCAGACCAGCCGGTCGGGCACCACCGCATCCAGCTGCTCTTTGCGTGGGCCCTCAGCGCCCTGTACGAACATGGCGGTGGGCCAGCAGCACAGTCGCAGCCATTTCTTATCGGGGTGGGTATCGGCGTAGTGCTTCACGGAAGCCAGTAAAGCCTCAGGCGTGTCGCCGGTCACTTCGCCAAAGTCTTCCACGCTGACATAGCCCGGATGGGCATGGCCATCAATAAGGCCGGGGATAAGCAATTGCCCCTGCAGATCATAGTGCTCGGTGGCCGTAAAGCGGCTTAAGCCGGCTTCGTCACCCACATAGGCAAAGCGGCCATCTTTCACCGCCAGGGCCTGGGCCCATGGCTGTTGCTCGTTGGATGTATAAATGCGCGCATTTTTAATGAGGAAATCAGCGCTGGCCAGGTCAGCATGTTCAGCTGGCGGGCCAGCATCGGGTTGTTGACAGGCAGTAAGTAACAACAGACCCAGCATCGCTAAACGTAACCGGTGTTGACGCATGGTATGACCAATCGCTTTGGGAGTCAGAAGCCTAACAGCTATCTAGCGCGGCGGTGACTGCTCTTGTTCCTTCAGCGACCAGATCAGGCTAGCGATTTTTTCCAGAGGCAGGTTGCCGTCATGGGCGAGAAGAATCAGGTCTGTGGCGTCAGCTTGCGTCAGCATTGACGATCCAAACTGCCGTATTTCGTCGGTGCTGACGTTGTTGATGTTCATGTGCACGAGGCTTCTGAAACCCGGCGCCAAATCCCGATAGACATAATCTCCGAAGGAATTACTGAGCAGCAGCGCCCTTCGTTCGCTGGCCGGCACAATCGTAGTGACCATGCGATAGTTGCGCTGACTCGGAAACCAAGCCCGCAGCCAGGCAGGCTGACGCTGTTTGATGGTGAGATCATACTTGCGGTAGGGGAAGTACCAAACCCTGATCTCACGTCTGAAGCCGAGCATGTTGAGGTCATGGTCTTTGGTGATGAGTTCAGCCTCTGCGCTATAAGACTCCCCGGGATCGATACCCATGGCTAGTAGCGTTTCCTGTGCGAAAAGGTGACCGCTCCATCCTTCCGCATGGAAGTTCTCTGTTGGGTAGAAAGCTGTCTCGTTACGTTGGTCATAGAGCTTGGCGCGGGGAAAAATATAGTGAACGCCTGCGGCACGCAGCGGGGCTTTCAGGCGCTCTGCCATCATATCGGTGGGAATGGTTCGACGGCATGATTCCGCAAGTGTTGTCGGCACGCTGCCGGGAATGCGGTCCGGATAAAGGGCAAGTTTGGAAGGCACCATGGCGACCTGGAGCCGCACGTTGCGTGCTGCCAGCGCCTCGTGTAGATCGGCCAGTGTCTGTTTGGCTCGGGTGATATTGTCCACCGGCTCGCAGATAGTCTTGAGACGCTGAAAGGGGTGGTCGGCGCTGTGTGAATTCAAGAATGGAAAGCGATTTTCTCCAACGCTAATGTTGGCGACGGGACTATCTTGAAAGAGATAAAACTGGGCTTTGCGGTACAGGCTGTTGAGAGCAAGCGAAAAACCCATATGGTCGTTGACATAACGTTCTGTCGCGCTGATGAAAGCCTGATGGGGAGTCCCAAGTGCCAGTTCTGGCGGTTGCGCCAGAGCGCGCCGTTCAAAGTGGGCTCTGGCGCCGTGATCCGTCCAGAAACTGACGAGCAAGGGCAGGCTCAGCAAGCTGGTCAGCAGCAGCAGGCGCCAGCGAGCGCTGGGCGTGATCCTGCAAACGGTTGCTTTGGGCACAGACATATTCAGAAGCGAAAATAGATGAATGGGCTGTAGCTGCCCGACATCACATAGGTGCCACAGACCAGTAACAGCAGAAGGGACGCCAACGCCCCCAGAGCCTGCTTATGCCCCCCTAGCGGGCCTCCCTGCTGGGCCAACAAACTCTGACCTGCAGTGAAGATGCGAACGGTGATTGGCAGTGAAAGGAGTCCCGCCAGCACGAGAAAAAAAATGTTTTCATGCGAGATCGGCGTCAGCAAACCACTGGGTCCGGTGCCTGACTGGGGTAGCAGCATGAGGCGTAGGAATGCCACTGCTTGGTCAATGGTATCCGAGCGAAACAGCACCCACCCAATCAGGACCATTAGAAGCGTGTAGCCATGGCGCAGTGGTGCCCATAGCCGTGTCAGTAAATGCCCACCCGGGCCACGCTCCAGAATCAGTAGCAGACCGTGATACATGCCCCAGGCGATGAACGTCCAGGCAGCGCCGTGCCAGAGGCCGCAGAGCAGAAAAACAACAAATAGATTGGCATAGGTACGAGCCTTACCGACCCGGTTGCCGCCGAGTGGAATATAGAGGTAGTCACGAAACCAGCTGGACAGGGACATGTGCCAGCGACGCCAGAAGTCAGTGACGGATTGAGCCACATAGGGATAGTTGAAGTTGCGCGGAAAACAAAAACCCATCATGCGGCCGAGCCCGATAGCCATTAGGGAATAGCCGGCGAAGTCGAAGTAGATCTGCAGCGTGTAGGCAGTTGCCCCGGTCCAGGCCGTCACGCTATTGAGTTGCGCCAGATTCATACCGAAGATCGCATCCGCGACCTGTGCGGCATTGTCAGCCAGCAAGACCTTGTAGCCCAGACCTGTGATAAAAAGTGTGCCCCCCCAGTACACATCCATTGCAGTGACCTCCCGTCGTCTGATTGCTGCGGAGACACTGTTATAGCGGACGATTGGTCCGGCTACGAGTTGCGGGAACATGGAAATGTAAAGCGCGAGATCAAACCATGAACGGGCCGGGGGAGATGTCTTGCGATAGACATCGACCAAATAGGAGATCGACTGGAAAATAAAGAAAGAGAGTCCAATTGGTAGATGGGGAATCGCTTCTGCTGGTGGGTTCAAGCGCAGCACATCACTCAGCAGAAAACCAAAATACTTGTAGTAGCCCAGCACCAGAAGATTGAGCCCTACTCCCAAGGTAAGTGCGAAACGGCGCACGCGACCTGGGCCCAGCAAGCATCCAATGCCGTAATTCATGCTGATGACTAGGAGTAACAGGATCAAATACGCGCCTTCGCCCCAAGCGAAAAACAGCAGGCTGAATAGCAATGCGACCAGATTGCGCCAGGGCAGTGTCCAGTAGCACAGAAGAAAGAGTGGCAAAAAGACAAACAGAAAAAGGTTGGAAGAGAAAACCATTAATGGATTTGCTGGCTCAGTCAGGTTTCGAAACAGCTTACAGGGCGCGTAGCTTAGCGCCTACACGCCGGGGGGGATAGCTACCGCGCTGTTAACGTCAGGTGCGAGCAAACAGCGATTGGGATAGCAATAGAAACCGCCCCGGCCCAGCCGCTGCCAGCTGTGACCTGTGGGACATGAGCCGGAGTG
>JABSSV010000340.1 GCA_013213875.1 Lysobacterales bacterium | reverse complement strand
TCAGGCAGGTGAGTTCGGCGTAATTGCCTTTACGGGTATGGATGTTCATGGGGGAATGGTAGTTTACTGTATAAATATACAGCATAAAAGCCATGCGTTCCGTAGCCTTTAAAAGCTATCAGCCAGGCTTGAAGCGTGCTCTGCTTCCCCCCACTTGCTATAATGGCGGGCCGTGCAGAGGACCGGCCAGGTTGACCCGAAGGGCAACCATGGCAAACCGTTCTCTAGCGGACCTAAGAACATCGGTCCAAGGCGCCGGGCGCCCTGGATGTTAGCCAGGACTTGATCCTAAAGGACAGGTACCCATGAACCATCGAAGCACTCGTTATGCCATCCTTGGCGATGGCCGTCTGGCGCGTCACATGCGCCACTATCTCAGCCTCCGCGGCGTGTCCTGTGTCGGCTGGGCCCGGCATGCTGATTCGGATTTCAACTCTGTTAGGGAAGGCTGCGCCGAGACCCGTCTGCGCGCGGTTCTTGCTGACGCCAGCCATGTCTTGTTACTGGTATCCGACGATGCGCTGGCCCCGCTGCTGCGGCGCTATCCTTTCCTGCATCAGTATCTGTTGATCCACTGCGCGGGCGCACTCAGTCTGCCGGGCGTGGCAGGAGCACACCCGCTCATGACTTTTGGGGATGCGCTTTACGATCTGGATGCCTACGAGGCCATTCCATTTATGGTGGAGTCGGGACATGATTTTGCGACGCTATTCCCCGCGCTAACTAATCCCCATTACTCGATTGCCACGGAGCACAAGGCGCTTTATCACGCCCTGTGCGTTATGGCGGGCAACTTTCCCCAGCTGTTGTGGCAATCGGTTGCCGGTCGCCTGCAAGACGATCTGGCCGTACCGCCGGAGGCGCTGCGGGCCTACCTGCACCGTTCGCTGGACAACTTCCTGGACCATCCGGAGCACGCGCTGACTGGGCCTCTGGCGCGGGGTGACACGGCCACCATGGCCCGCAATCAGCAGGCTCTGGGCGATGATCCCCTGGCCAGCCTCTACGCCGCCTTTGTGGCCTTCCACGCCCAGCTGCCAAGCGCCGATGTAGAACAGAAAGCCTCATGAATGTACTGGAACTTGCGACCCGCAAAAAACAGGGCGAACGTCTGGTCATGGTCACCTGCTACGACTACACCATGGCCCGTATCATGGCGCAGTCGGATGTGGATATGATCCTGGTCGGCGACAGCGCGGCTATGGTCATGCACGGGGAAAACACGACCTTGCCGATCGATGTGCCGGCCATGGCCACCCATGTGGCCGCCGTGCGCCGCGGCGCGCCGGACACCTTCCTGGTGGCTGATATGCCGTTTTTGTCCTACAGAAAGGGACTGCGAGCGGCCATGGAAGCGATAGAGACGCTCATGAAGGCGGGAGCTTCCGCCGTCAAGATAGAGGGCATCGCAGGTCAGGAAGAATTGGTGCAGCACGTGGTTGCATCCGGCGTGCCAGTCATGGGGCATCTGGGTCTGACGCCCCAGTCGGTCCATGCGCTGGGTGGCTTCCGGGTGCAGGGACGCAGTGAAGATGACCGCGAACGCTTGCGACGCGAGGCCCAAGCCTGTCAGGAAGCGGGCTGCTTTTCCGTGGTGCTCGAATGCGTACCCGAATCCCTGGCCGGGCAAATCAGTGAGGCTTTGTTGATTCCCACCATTGGCATTGGTGCGGGCAAGCACACAGACGGACAGGTTCTGGTGCTGCAGGACCTGCTTGGGCTGAACGACAGTTTCAGCCCGCGCTTTGTGCGCCAGTATCTGGACGGGCGCGCCCTGATCGGCGATGCATTGAATCGCTTTGCCCAGGATGTGCGCGAACAATCCTTCCCCTCTGATGATGAGCGTTACGCGGAATGAAATGCCATCGCGAGTTGGCCGGCTGGCGCAGCTGGCGCCGGGGCTACGGGGGTGAATTGGGTTTTGTGCCAACGCTGGGTGGTTTGCATGCAGGCCATGAGGCCCTGATTCGCCGCAGCGTAGCGGATAATCCGCACACGGTGGTGAGTGTATTTTTGAATCCTACGCAGTTTGACGCGGAGACGGATCTGAGCAGCTACCCAGCGGAAATCCACGCGGATCTGAAGCAGCTCCAGG
>JABSSV010000034.1 GCA_013213875.1 Lysobacterales bacterium | reverse complement strand
CCGACCGTCCCGAGACGATTCATGAATCGACCCCTGAACCCGAGCCTGACCAACCCGCCGGTCGCGCTGATAATCATCGGCCTGTGCGTCATCATCTTCCTGCTCCAGGGTGGACTGCCGGCCTCCCTGGCCCTGTGGCCCCTGGAGAGCGGGCGTTTTCAGCCCTGGCAGCTAATCAGCTATGGCTTTTTGCATGGCAGCTTTAACCATATCTTCTTCAATCTGTTTGCCGTGTGGATGTTCGGGCTGCAAATCGAACGGGTCTGGGGCAGCCAACGCTTTTTGCTGTACTACGTGGTGTGCCTGCTGGGTGCCGCCTTGACCCAGCTGTTAGTGCAACAGCTGAACGGCGGCATGTACCCGACCATTGGCGCTTCCGGCGCGGTCTTTGGCCTGCTGCTGGCGTTCGGGGTGATGTTTCCCAACAACCGGATTTTTCTTATTTTCCTGCCGGTGCCGATCAAGGCGAAATGGTTTGTGCTCATCTATGCGGCCGTGGAGCTGCTGTTTGGAGTCACGGATACCATGCCGCAGGTGGCCCACTTCGCGCACCTGGGCGGGCTCATCGGTGGTGCGGCGCTGCTCTGGTACTGGGGCTGGCGCCCCAGCATGACCTGGAAGCGTTAGCGCTTCAGAAGCCGCAGGCCTCCTGGCGCAGGGCCAGCGCCTCTGGCATCCATTGCTCGAACTGCCGCACGCGCGTCTTGGAACTGGGATGGGTGGACTGCCACTGGGGTGGCGCAGCGCCACCATGACTGTCCATGCGACGCCAAAGCGCCGGCGCCTCCTGAGGGTCAAAACAGGCTTCCGCCAACAGCACCAGGCCCATGTAATCAGCCTCTGACTCGTGATCGCGGGAGAAGGGCAATAGCAGGCCGTACTGGGCGCCCACACCCAGAGCACCCATGATCATCTGCTGCTGGCCGCGATCCATATCACTGACCGCCACGCCGGTGGCCATAACACCCAGGCTGGTGAGCTTCTGCATGGCCATGCGCTCGGCACCATGACGGGCCAGCGCATGGGAAATCTCATGCCCCATGATTACCGCCAAGCCATCCTCATTTTCCGCAATGGGCAAAATGCCCGTGTACACGGCCACCTTGCCCCCGGGCAGGGCGAAGGCGTTGGCCTGGGATGATTCAATCACGTTGAATTCCCACTCAAAGCCCGGATCAATATCCGCGGCCGCGGCGGCGATGCGCCGACCAATGGCGCGCACCTGCTGCACTGAGGGGTGGCTGTCCGGCAGGATGCGCTCCTGGGACAGCAACTCGCGGTAGGACTGGATGCCCAGCGCCATCTCCTGCTTCGTGTCCATGCTGACCACCTGCGAGCGGCCGGTAATGGGCACCGTTTCCTGGTTCGAGAACCAGAACCAGGCGGCATAGGCGCCAAAGATCAGCAGGGGAAAGATCGACAGTTTGCCAGCGCGTCGGGCCATGGGCAGCTCCTGTATTGGACCCCTCAATCATAGCCCAGAGAAGCGCGCCATGCGGCACCGGGCGCACCAGCCCCGAGGCGCCAACCGGCGCCGCCGCAGACCGGGCTTGTGGTAACGCTGAGCACGGTTAGAATGGAGCACTTCAAAAAATCAGCACAGGAGCAGTAGCGCTCATGGAACAGAGGGTGTATCCCGTATCAGAGGCCGCCAAGGCCCGCACGCGGACCAGCAAGGCACAGTACGAGGCGCTCACGGCAGCCGCCCAGGCAGACAACGCAGCCTTCTGGGCCGAACAGGCCCAGCGCATTGACTGGATGCAGCCCTTTAGCCAGGTCAAAGACGTGCACTGGTCCCGGGATGACGTGCGCATACGCTGGTTTGAAGATGGCACCCTGAATGTGTGCTACAACTGCGTGGATCGCCATCTGGCCAGTCGCGGTGACCAAACGGCCATCATCTGGGAAGGGGACGACCCGACCCGCGATGCGCATGTGTCCTACCGCGAGCTGCATGAACGCGTCTGCCGCATGGCCAACGTGCTGAAACAACTCGGTGTCAGCAAAGGCGACCGCGTTACCCTGTACATGCCCATGATCGTTGATGCGGCCGTAGCCATGCTGGCCTGCGCCCGCATCGGCGCCATTCACTCGGTGGTCTTTGGTGGCTTTTCCCCGGAAGCCCTGGCAGGCCGCATTCTGGATTGCGCATCCAGCGTGGTCATTACCGCCGACGAAGGCGTGCGCGGTGGTCGCGGCGTGCCGCTGAAAGCCAACGTAGATGCGGCCGCGGAGCGGCCCGGCGTCAGCGAGGTGCTGCAGCGGGTGCTAGTGGTGCGCAATACCGGCGCCGCCACGGCCTGGAACCAGGAGCGTGATGTCTGGCTGCATGAAGCCGAAGCCACGGTCAGTACCGAATGTCCCTGCGAAGAAATGCAGGCCGAGGATCCACTATTCATCCTTTATACCTCCGGCTCTACGGGCAAACCGAAAGGGGTGCTGCACACCACCGGCGGCTATCTGGTCTATGCCAGCTACACCCATGAAATGGTCTTCGACTATCAGCCGGGCGATATTTACTGGTGTACGGCCGACGTCGGCTGGGTAACGGGTCACAGCTATATCGTCTATGGCCCGCTGGCCAATGGCGCGGTCACACTCATGTTCGAAGGGGTGCCCAACTATCCGGACGCCAGCCGTTTCTGGCAGGTGGTGGACAAGCATCAGGTTAATATCTGCTATACAGCCCCGACTGCCATTCGGGCGCTCATGCGTGAGGGCGAAGGGCCGGTCAAGGCCACTTCCCGGGCGTCCCTGCGCCTGCTCGGCTCCGTGGGCGAACCCATCAACCCGGAGGCCTGGGAGTGGTATTACCATGTGGTGGGTGACGGGCGCTGTCCCATCGTGGATACCTGGTGGCAAACAGAAACCGGCGGCATCCTGATCTCCCCCCTGCCCGGCGCCACGGACCTCAAACCCGGTTCAGCCAGCACACCGCTGCCAGGCATTCAGCCCGCGCTGGTGGACCAGGATGGCACGCAGTTGGAAGGCGCCGCCGAAGGCTATCTGGTCATGACCGACAGCTGGCCCGGACAGATGCGTTCCGTCTATGGCGATCACCAACGCTTTATCGACACCTACTTTTCCCAGTACGAGGGGCTGTACTTTACCGGCGATGGTTGTCGTCGTGATGAGGATGGCTATTACTGGATCACCGGACGGGTCGATGACGTGCTCAACATCTCCGGTCACCGCATGGGCACCGCCGAGGTGGAAAGCGCCCTGGTGGCGCATGATGCGGTCGCGGAAGCGGCCGTGGTCGGCTATCCACACGACATCAAGGGTCAGGGCATCTATGTTTATGTCACCCTGAATGCAGGGGAGGTGCCCAGCGAGGCTTTGCGCACCGCCCTGCGCGACTGGGTGCGCAAAGAGATCGGCCCCATCGCCACACCGGATCATATTCAGTGGGCGCCCGGCCTACCGAAAACCCGCTCAGGAAAAATCATGCGTCGTATCCTGCGCAAGATCGCGGAGAACGACTACAGCAACCTGGGGGATACTTCTACGCTGGCCGAACCGGAAGTGGTTGCGCAGCTGATCGACAATCGCATGAACCGCTAACCGCGCTGGGCGCTTCGCGCCCGGCACAGGTGCTAGATACCACCGTGCTCCAGCGGCCGATCACGGTGGACCAGCAGCCACTCTGCGTGCTCTTCCAGCGCCGCCTCACCGAGCGCGCGCAGAATACGGCGACGTAGCTGTGGGTCCGGGTTGTCATCCACCAGCTTACGTGCGTTGCCGAACACCTCGGCCATAAAGCGATACTGCTTGATCAGCTCCTTATCCGCCTTCTTATGCGAATAGGCGTCACGGACCCCGGCCAGCAGCGGCAACACGCCCATCAACACCAGCAGAAAAATAGCCTGGAGCTCCGTGAGCTGTCGGGCCAGCACCGCCAGTACCGCAGCCATGGCGATGCCGCCCCACAGGGCCACCTGCCCCAGCAGTTGGGTGCGACGGTAGGCACGGGCGCGCAGCGTGGCCTTGCGCTGGTAATAACCCAGCTGACCGGACTGCTGATCGCCAATCCAATCGTCAATCACCCAGCTCAACCAGTGCGAATCCGGCGCCTGATTGCGGTCGCGACGCAGGCTGGCAAAGCGCATCACGTGGCGAATCCAGGCCAGATCCACATCCTGCTTCTGTAGAAAGTTGTCATAGGCAAAGGCGGCCGAATGGGCCTCGACTACCCCGGCCAGATTCCAGTACACCTGCACCCGCAAACCCTCTGCCAGGGCTCGATAGTCGAGATATTTACGATGCCACTCACGGCGCTCACCCAGCCAGTGAAAAAGCACGCCGATCAGAAACAGCCCCATAAACAGCAGCGCCATGCCCCACTGCTCAATAAACTCCGAGTAGATCACAAACACCACGCCCATGAGCACCGCCAGGGCGTGACTGACCCACAGGCCGCGCAGAAACTGACGCTGGTAATGACGTGCCAGCCAGTCCGCCTGCCCATACAGCCGATCGGCCAGGGCGGCACCGGAGGGCAGCGCCTTGTGCCCCTGCAGCAGACTCTGGGCCCCGGCGCCAATGGCAGCGGCATGTGTTTTCAGGTCGCGCGCAAATATGGCCAGTCGCTCCAGCATGCGATGATAGGCAAAAGGCATGTGCTGACCTGACTGGCGCCCACCCGCCCCGGTCACCCAGTAGCTTTCGCCAAAGGCCAGTACGCCCTCCGGCGCACCCTCAGGACGGTGCCGCCCACAGACAATGTGGTAGGCCAGATCATTGTCCCCATGCGTCAGCAGGCTGGGCGTGCTGTCCTCCAGAGTCGCACCGGGCATCAGGCCGGTCAGGTGATAGGCCATGACGCTGCCGGTACCGCCAGGCATACCATTGTCGTGGCCATCCCAGAGCGCCAGCAGCACCTGACAATGGTTGGAAAGAAAGCAGCCAAGCTGCACATACTGCTCGTCTCGCGGTGAGCCTTCCGGCAGCCGGGGCAGCGTGATCAGTTCGCAGCGTGTCAGCAACGTCTCCAGCGCCTGACCGCCATCCGCAAAATCCTCGCGATACTGCTCCAGGGGCATGGGCAGCACCGCCAGCACCGGCAGCTCCAGCTCCAGCGCCACCTCCGCCACCAGCTGGTCCGCGCCCTCGGCCATGCCGGACAGCACTTGCAGTTGCAGCTGCGGATAGTCGCTGATGAGCTGGCGTAGAAACCAGCGCACGCGCTCGCGCAGCGGCGCGATCTCCTGCGGCAGCAGATCGCGATGGCCGGTGACGGCGACGCTCAGGGTCTGGGCCGCGCCACTCAGGCCGGACACAGGCCTTCTCGCGTACAGAACGCGATGAAATCGGGGTGGCCGTAGCTGCGCTCACGCAGATAGGCCAGCTGCGTCTGTAACAGGGTCTGGTCGCCCACCAGAAAGGCATGGCGCGCGATCATATCGGCTTCGTGGCAACTTGAGTAGCTGTCATTTGAAATCGGCACCTCGCGCAGCAAGGCCGGAGCGAATTGCGCCGGGTCCACACCCTCGATACGCCACCAGAGATAGCGCCAGCGAATGGTGAAACCCTGCGCTATTTTGGCCGGGAGTTCGCCTGCCTCTTCCTGCAACTGATCGCGCAACTCGGTAAAGCGCTGCAGGCTGGCCCGCGCGGCGGGCAGATCGCCTTGATCCAGTTCCAAACCCGCACGAGTTAGAAACAAATCGTAAAGATCCCGTCGATTATCGGCGGTCCCTTGCTCCTCCAGCACCAGACGCTCCAGCGTGGCCTGGGCAGCAGCCAGCTTGGCCGCCTCTTCCGAGCCGGGAGTCAGGGCTCGCTGGCTCAAGACTGAATGGTGTTGATTCCGGGCCAGTTCGCTCTGCAGGCGACGATTGCTGGGGTTTTTCGCCAGCGCTTGCAACAGTCCTTGTTCAGCCGCCTGCCGCATCTCCAGGGCAGCCGTGTGCTGCCCTTGTTCGAACAACAAAGCCGCCAAACCTGATTGGCGGTAGGCCACATCTTCGGCAAGATAATTATCGGCCGGATCCGCTTCCGCCAGCTGCTGGGCAATCTGCAGTGCTTCCAGACGGCTTGCTTCCGCCGCCGGCAAGCGGCACAGCTGGGCCTGCGCGTCGGCCAGATAAGCCAGCTCATTACCCACGTGGCTCAGCGCTTCCGCACTGCCTTTATCTGCCGCCAGTGCTCGCCGGGCAAGCGCCACGTCGGCATGCTTGGCTGCCAACTCGGCTTCTCCCAGCAGTGCCCAGCGATCAATGCGGAAGTTGTTCAGATTGCTGCTGGCATAAGAATATTCCAGCAGCCACAGCGGGTCCTCCGGGTCCAGCTGGTGGCGGCTGGCTGCGATATCCAGATAGTGACCAAAGTGCTCCAGCGTTTCACTGACCACGCCCATCTCGTAGTAGTAATTGCCGACATAGAACTCTGCCTGCGCCAGCTCAAAGGCCGCATCGCTGTCCCGCGGGTTGTCCGCATACAGCCGCTCAAAAATCGCCAACGATTCCTCATAGGCCGCCAGCGCCGCTTCCGGGCTGCCCTGATACAAATTGGTATTTCCCAGCTGGCGCAAGACCAGGCCCAGCTGGCGACTGGTCGCCGGGGTCAGCTCCCCCGGATCCAGCGCCTGCAGATAGCTCTGGGCCGCGGCGCTGATGCGCGCCAGGGAGTCGAGATCAATGTTGCTTTCCAGATCGCTGCCCAGATTCACGAGAAAACCAACCATCTCCTCGGCCTGCGCGCGCTGCTGCTGCTCGGCCTGGTGCGCGCTCCAGGCGCCCGCCAGCAGGAAGACCAGCAGCGTTGCCAGCGCCGCGCCACCCAGCTGCCAGCGACGGCGGCGCACGAGATCACGCTGGCGCAGCTGGTCCAGCCGCACCCCGAGCAGACC
Source organism: Lysobacterales bacterium (assembly GCA_013213875.1). Classification (GTDB taxonomy): domain Bacteria; phylum Pseudomonadota; class Gammaproteobacteria; order Xanthomonadales; family SZUA-36; genus Marinihelvus. The sequence goes on along the minus strand of JABSSV010000034.1, from coordinate 3,423 downwards.
GGCGATCAGCTTTTGCCGAGCCAGCCGCTTGCCGTCCGCATAGGGGCGCGCATCGGCCGCCAGCGGCTCATAGCCCTGCGGCTGGCCCTCGCGCAGGGCGGGCGGAAAGCAGCCGCCGTCAGCCGGCGCCGCCTGCGGATCACCGTCGACAATCAAGCACAGGACTGGCCGCTCCGGATGCAGCTCGCGAAAGGTGCGGATTTCTTCCCCCACCCAGCGTGAGGCGGCAGCCGCCGGAGAGCACAGCACGATTAGCGCGGCCGACTGCTCCAATGCCGTCTGCAGATGGGCAGACAGATCCTGCGCCGAGGACAGATCTTCCCGGTCGCGGAAAATCGGCGCCAGCCGCGCCGGCAGGTCACCGCCATGCTCGGCCCGCAGCCGGGCCGGCACGCGATAGCGCTCCAGCGCCCGGTGCAGCCAGCCGGCCCAGCGCTCATCCCGATGGCTGTAGCTTAGATAGGCTTTGTAATGCGCCTTATCCATAGCAACTGTTCAACGCAAGCTGCATAAACCTTAATGGACAGTGGGATTCAGTTTCGTCCGCGGTTGCGAATCTTGGGATCGCTGTCAGCACACACTTCCTGATTAGCGATGGTCGCGCAGGCTCGTAAACGATAGAAGTAGTCGGTTTTCGAATTGTTCGCGCTAAACAGTTTGAAGTGCTTTTCACTGCCCTGGATGGCGCCCAAATCAATGACACCATTTTCGGCTGGTACCACAATGGCGGCATATTTACCTGCTGCAGAAGCTGCAAACTGGATACGCTGCTTCTTTTTAAGGCTACAGCTGTTGGGATTCAACTTCTGTCCGCTTTGAGGGGGCTGATTGCACACGAAGGCCTTTTCGAAGGCCCAATTCCCACCTACGCCCGGTGCAGTTTTGAGTTCAAAATGGATCACACCCGCGCTGGCAGGCTCAAAAGTAACAGCTCCATCGCCAGTGCTGGTATCACCTCCGGTCAGTTTGAGCTCATAGCCACCTGCGCCGTCTGACGTGACTTCTGCGCTAACATCACGCGGAGTCAGCAACAGTTCTTCTGAGGCATAGCCATTATCATCCGCATCCTGTTTAGCCGTGGCCATGGTGGCGTCCTGCGCGGCGCAGGCGGTGGTTACCAGCAAGGCCAGTGACACCGCGGTCACTTTTCTGTAGAGCGTCATAAATCCCCCGTTTCTTAATGATTTGCGTAAGAACCCCCAATGTAGCAAGTTAAGCGCGCAGATTCACCCCATGGGGCCGTCGCGTTATCATGGCCCCATGAACACGACCGCGACCAGCGATAGGATTGCCTGCCAGGTGCTACGCAGCATTCGGCGCGAACTCACCTATTTGTACCTGCGCCATGACCTAGATCTGGACGCGCTGCCACCGGCGCTACAGACCCTGTTTGCCGGCGCCGAGCCCGCCATGCGGCTAGAGCTGCATAGCGGCAGCGTGCTGGCCCAGGAAGATATCGCTACGGTGTTAGCGAACCTGCGGGACCCGGGGTTCCACCTGCAGTTGCCGCCCAGGGAAGATCCCAGCGGCTGGCTGGACCTACCCAGGCCCAGGGAGCCCTAGCAGACTCGATGCAGCGGGGTGCCCCGCTCGCAGGCACGAATCACCGCCGTGATCTGATCCAGCGCTTCCTGCCGAGCCGCCACACTGCCCCAGGCGTTGTGCGGCGTAATGATGAGATTGGGAATATCCGTGGCCAGCAGCGGGTGGTCCGGCGCCGGCGGCTCCTGCGACAGCACATCAATACCCGCCCCCGCCAACTCGCCGGCACGCAGCGCATCGGCCAGATCCTGCTCGTGCACAATGCCGCCCCGGGCCGTATTGATGAGCAGCGCACCGGGTTTCATGCTCTGCAGGACCTCGCGGTCGATCATATGTCGGGTTGCCGGCGTTAAGGGACAGTGCAGACTGACCACGTCGGCGCTTTCCATGAGGTGCCGGAAAGACAGGCGCTCCGGACGGGTCTGCATGCCGCGGCGCTCGCCAAGCAACAGATTCATGCCCACCGCGCGTGCCAGTTCGCCGGTCGCACGACCCAGTGCGCCGTAACCGATAATACCCAGGCTCAGCGAGCCCAGCTCCCGAATCGGGCGGTCATGCAGACTGAAAGTGCCAGCCCGCGCCCAGTCGCCGTTATAGACCCGCTCACGATAGAAAGGCTGGCCGCGGAGCAGGCTGAGAATGAGCCCCAAAACATGCTGGGCCACGGACGCGGAACAGTAGTCACGGATGTTGCACACGGTGATACCGAGGTTCTTGGCCGCCTCCAGATCCACCACATTCACGCCGGTAGCCGCTATGACGATCAGCTTCAGTTCGCGCGCCGCAACCAGCGCCGCGCGATCCAGTGGCACCTTATTGGTCACCACCACCTGCGCATCCGCCAGGCGTTCATGCAGCTGGTCCGGATGGGTATGGGCATGCATGCGCCAGGCCGGCAGGCTGCGGTCCAGGGCGGCGAGGCTGAGCTCACCGTTATCGATGGTAGCCAGGTCGAGGAAGACGCCCTGGCGCAGGGTCATAGCGGGGCGGGACTCAGGGCTTCGTGGTGGTGGCGACGCTAACGCTGTCGATGGCCACCGCCTTGGCCGCGTTCAGTACCGCAACCAGCGCGTCCGTTTCCGCGTCCGGGTGTGAGGCCACGATGAGCGGCGAGTCGGGCTTTTCTGCCTTTTGCCGCTCCAGGTTGGCCTGCACCGCTTTCGGCTCAATCAGTCGGCCCTGCACGCGAATATTGCTGCTGCCATCGATCTTGACCACGATGGGGCCTTTTTTCTGCTTGAGTTCTTTCGGCGGCGTATTGGACGGGCGCGAAACTTCGAGACCTTTTTCCTTCACAAAGGAAGTGGTCACGATAAAAAAGATCAGCATGATGAACACGATGTCCAGCATGGGAGTGATGTTGATTTCGGCCTCTTCGTCGGCCTTGTGCCTTCTGCGCATGCTTGTACCTGTTATCCACGGCCTGCACCCAGACCGTACCGGGCCACCAAGCTTACTGCATCTGGCCCCTGCAAAGAAAGTCGTTGGCGCCAGCAGCGCGACGCCCCGGCGCCGTCGGACTCAACCGGCAGCCGGTGCTCCAGGAAAAATGATCAGCAGCCAGGCTGCCCTGGCCCCACGGAAACCCGCGGAAACCCGGAGGCCAGAAACCCGCAGGGGTGCTGGTTGGAACGTATGCCCGCCGGTACACAGCCGGCCCACGGCATGGTTGGCTGTCTGCCCCTTCGCCTGCGCCCCTCCAGGGCCTCAGGATTTGTCTTGTTTGTGCTGGGGTTTCTTCCAACCCAGCGCCGCGCCGACTGCAACCCCCACGGCGATCCATACCGGTTCTTTGGTTGCGGCAAAAACGGCGGCTCCCACGGCCGTACCAACGGCAATCCAGGCACCAGAACGGCCCGAAGTTTCAGATTTCTTGTTCAT
>JABSSV010000339.1 GCA_013213875.1 Lysobacterales bacterium | reverse complement strand
TTAGCGCCTACCTGGAGAAGCTCCTGCGCGAGGAATCCGTGGAGGCCGAGCCGAATGCCACGGAGCGGGTGGCACGCGCTGCCGACGGCAGCATGCGTGATGCGCTCAGTCTGCTCGACCAGGCCATTGCTTTTGGTGGCGGCAAGCTGGTGGATGATGATGTCGCGCGGATGATGGGTAGCGTGGATCATGCGCACATCGCGCACCTTGTGGATGGCCTGTTGGCCGGTGATGCGGAACGCCTGTTGGAAATCGTGCGCGAGCTGGCGGCCCAGTCGCGGGATCTTGAGAGTGTGCTCATAGAGCTCTCGGAAGTGCTGCATCGCATGTGCCTCCTGCAGTTGGCTCCGGCCTATCGGGATCCGGAACGCAGTGACTGGGAGTCCATCGAACGGCTGGCAGAAGCCGCTGGCCCGGAAGATGTTCAGCTTTGGTATCAGATTGCGATACAGGGTCGCCGCGATCTTGGGCTTGCGCCGGATCCGCGAACGGGGCTGGAAATGAGCCTGCTGCGTATGTTGGCGTTTCGACCTCTGGATCCGCAGGCCGCGGGTGAGGGCAGCTCCCAAGGCGCGAAGGCCGTGGCACCGGCGCCGGCAAGAAGTGCAGCTGCCGCAGCGGCCGAGCCGGCGCAGGAAGCGGCGACAACGCCCCTCCCGGAGTCGGTAGCTCAGACGGTGTCGTCGTCCGCACCGGTACCGGCGGCCACGGCTGAACCGGTGCTGCTGGCCGACGAGCTCGATTGGCCCGAGCTGATGCAGCGTTTGAATTTGCGGGGCGCTGTTAAAGAGTTTGCGCGCCATTTACAGCTCGAAGAGCAGGCCGGTGACGAGTGGCGTTTTCAGCTCGCTGAGGAAATGGGCTATCTGGCCAACGATCAGCTGGTCCAGTCCCTACAGCAGCGCCTGTCCGAGCAGCTTGGTCAACCGGTGCGCTTACACTTGCGTCGGGTGCAGGAGACGGTGGCATCGCCCGCCATCGCCAGCGAGCGGGCCCAGCAGCGGGAGCTTAGTGATGCCGAGCGGGCCATTAACGAAGATGAAACGGTACGTTCCTTGAAGGACAGCTTTGGCGCCCGCATTCTCAAGGACTCGGTGCAACCGCTCCAGTAAGCACAAATAGCGAGGGAACAGACAGTGAAAGGCAATATTGCAGGCCTGCTTCAGCAGGCTCAGAAAATGCAGCAGGAAATGCAGAAAGCGCAGGGAGAGATGGCGTCCCTGGAAGTGACGGGTCAGGCCGGCGGCGGCATGGTTTCCGTGCGTATGAATGGCAAGCACGCGGTACTGGGTGTGACCATTGATCCCAGCTTGGCAGATGATGTGGAGATGCTGGAAGACCTTATCACGGCCGCTTGCAACGACGCGGTCAATCGGGTTGAGGCGACCATGAAAGAACGCATGTCGGGGCTGACTCAGGGCATGAATCTGCCGCCCGGTTTCAAGTTGCCCATGTAGCGACGGCGCGTGGAAGTCTCCCTTCTTGCCCAGCTGATCGACGCGCTACGCTGTCTACCCGGTGTGGGCCCCAAGTCCGCGCAGCGCATGGCGCTTCATTTGCTCGAGCGCGACCGTGAGGGTGGGCAACGTCTGTCCGCATCCCTTGCATCAGCTATGGAGCACATTGGCCGTTGCCGCATGTGCCGTGATTTGACCGAACACGACATCTGTCATATCTGCGCCAACCCCAAACGCGATCGCCGCTTGCTGTGTATTGTTGAATCGCCGGTTGATGTGCTGGCGATCGAGCAGGCGACGGCCTATAACGGCACCTACTTTGTGCTGCTCGGGCGTCTCTCGCCGCTCGATGGCATCGGCCCGGCAGAACTGGGGCTGGACGAGTTGGCGCAGCGGCTGGAGCAGGAGCCGCCGCGCGAAATGATCATCGCCACCAACCCAACGGTCGAAGGGGAAGCCACGGCGTTCTATCTTAGCCAGATGGCTGAGCAGCACGAGGTGACCGTTTCTCGCATCGCCCATGGCGTGCCTCTCGGGGGCGAACTGGAATACACGGATCAAAGTACGCTGGCTCACGCCTTTGGCAGTCGGCAGTCTTTCGGGGCGTCCTGATCGGTCAGGTATCGCGCAGGAAGCGCGCTCCGGTGCTCAAATGACCTGACCCGTCAGCGTCCCGTCAGGAATCAGGTCTCAGCCTTTTTGGGTTTCGCCTTACTGGCACCGGTGGCCTGGATGATGATGGCGTCGCGGTTCCGGTCGACGGTGTTGAGTCCGATGCCTTTCACCTTCACCAATTCGTCGATGTGGCGAAACGGTCCATGGCGATCACGATAATCCACAATGGCCTGCGCTTTGCTTTCACCGATTCCGTCCAGGGCGGCGGCCAGCTGTGCTGTGCTGGCCGTATTGATGTCGACGGGCTCTCCCGCCCATGCGCTGCTCACCAGTAGTGCGCAGGCGGCCAGAGTTGCTCCGAGTTTCGATGCTGGATTCATGCTGCTGTTCCTCTCGTTGCTGCGGTTGCGAACCGAAGGGGCAATAAAGGTTAAGCGCACATGGCCGTCAGCGAAGCGGTAAAAAGCCGCCTTGCCGTGTAGGGCGAAGGCTCGCTGTGCGCTCTCACCTTTTGAGAACGCGCTGTTGTTAGATAGGCTCACAAACACGTAAGGAGCTAGCCATGAAACACAGCGCAGATCTTGTAGGCAAAACCATTTCCGGTGTGGTCGCCGTGCCCTCACGAAATAGCGGTGCCATGAAAATCTGGATGCTGCAATTTACCGACGGGACCCATGTGGAGTTTGTATCCCCCGGTGCGCGGCGAACGCTGGATCGGAGCGCGCGGGGCAGCCATGGCGCCAAGGACCGGCAAGCCCGTGAGCAAACGATGGATCCGCAGCTCGTATTGAATGTCGCCTAGGGGCCCT
>JABSSV010000338.1 GCA_013213875.1 Lysobacterales bacterium | reverse complement strand
CGCCGCTGCTGGTGCATATGGACCTGCATGAAACCACCGACACGGACAATACCGTCTTCCGTCCGGACCGTGCGGCCCGTGACGGCGTGGATGAGGACCTCTGGCACATCCCCGACGGTTTCTACACGGTGGGCGACTCGCGCAACCCGCAAGCCGAATTTCAGCGTGCGATTATTGACTCCGTGCGCAAAGAAACCCACATCGCTCCGCCCGACGATCAGGGCTGCCTTATAGGCAAGCCACTGGAACAGGAAGGGGTCATTAATTACGACGCACAGGGGCTGCATTTGTGCACCGGCTTTACCCGTGCCCACTATGCAAGCACCACCGAGGTCTATCCGGACAGCCCGCGCACCAATCCGGCCGCCTGCATCCGGGCCCAGGTCGCTGCGGTGCGTGGGGGCGTGGACTATGCCCTTGCCGCTTTGGAGACTGACTGAAACACGCTAATCGCTCCGTAAGAGTTTCACCCATAGAATCATAAGAAGAGATCACGACCATGTCCCAAACGGTAAAAATCATCCTTAGCGGTCTGCTACTGACCGGCGTGCTTGCGCAAGCGTCACAGGCCGAGGAATCGACCATGGCGGACCACGCTCCTGCCGCAGCGCTGCCCGAAGATGGCTGGATCAGCCTGTTTGACGGGCACACGCTGAACGGCTGGATTCCCAAGGTGCGCGGTTACGAAACCGGCCTTAACCCCCTGCAGACTTTCCGGGCAGAGAACGGCCTACTCAGTGTGAACTATGCGGGCTACGAAGCGTTTGAAGATCGCTTCGGACACCTGTTTTATGAAGTGCCCTACTCGCATTATCGCCTGCGACTGGAATACCGCTTCATTGGCGATGCGATCCCCGGCACGCCGGGCTGGGCTCTACGTAACAGTGGCGCCATGTTGCACGCCCAGGCACCTGACTCCATGAACCCCGACCAGGATTTTCCTATCTCCATTGAATTCCAGTTTCTTGGTGGGCTCAGCGACGGTCAGGCCCGCCCGACGGGCAATCTCTGTACGCCCGGAACCCATGTGGAATTAGCAGGTGTGTTAACGGAAGAGCACTGCATCAACTCCCGTTCGCCAACCTTTCATGGCGACCAGTGGGTAACAGCCGAAGCCATCGTGCTGGGCAGTGAACAGGTGCAGCACCTGATCAATGGTGAGTCCGTGCTAGCCTACGGCGGCTTGATGACGGGTGGCGGCGTAGTGTCCGGCCATGACCCGGAACTAAAACCGGAACGCGCCCCCCTGGCCCGAGGCTATATTGCCCTGCAAAGCGAGGGCCACCCGATCGAGTTCCGCAACATTCAATTGCTGAACCTGAAGGGCTGCATGGATCCGGAGGCTGCTGCCTACCGGCCCCACTTTACCGTTAGCGATCCAACCAGCTGCGCCGACTAGCGGCGCTCAGTGGGGAGCCCAATCGCGGTCGTCCTCATCACGGGTCATGCAAGGGTCGTAGCGACCGGGGATGGCCACATAGACCAGCGCCTGGGTGCAGCCCACTTCAGAGGTGAAATAGCCAAAGACCGTCAATTCTTTCAGCATGCGGAAGGGATGGGCCATGGTGCCGTCTTCCCGGTCCTGCTCAAAAGCGTGCTGCTGGGCATCAAAATGCTCTACCACGGCCAGCTGCCTTGCGGCGGGCAGATCCATAAAGGCCATTCCCTCCGTGCTCAGCGCGTAAGCTTCCACTGCGTCCATACCCGCCCGAAAGTGTGCCTGCTCGGCTGGCGTGTACATGTCGGTCACCATGAGCGCCAGAAACGGCCCCACAGCGGCCGCGCGTGCACCGGGCGTGTCCGTATCGGGCAGAATCGTATCCGCCACCGCATCCAGCCAGGCGATATGCTCGGCGCTGAAATCCGCTTCCGCAAAAGCGAGCGCGCGACGCGCTTCCGCCGTCGCTGGAAGCGTCAAGCTGAGGAGTCCGGCGCCACCGGTCAGGGCTGTACCGCCAAGCACCAGGGTGGCCGCGCGCAGTGCCTCGCGGCGCGAAAGGGTGGTTTGCGTGCTCATAGGTTGCGCCTCTTAAGTTCTTCCACCGCGTAATCGGCGGCCCGGGCGGTAAAGGCCATATAAGTCAGGGACGGGTTCTGACAGGCATTGGAGGTCATGAAGGAGCCGTCGGTCACGAACACGTTCTTCGCATCCCAGACCTGATTCCACTCGTTCAATACCGACGTGGCAGGATCCCGCCCCATACGCGCCGTGCCCATCTCATGGATGCCCATGCCAGGCCAGTAGCCGCTGTCCCAGGTATGCACGTTCCGGGCACCCGCCGCCTCCAGAATCTCCGCCATATCGTCCATCATGGCCTTGCGCATCAGCTGCTCGTTTTCCTTCATTTCGCAATCGATGGCCAGCACCGGCATGCCCCACTTGTCGAGCCGCTCCTCGTCCAGCCAGACGCGGTTTTCGTGGTAGGGCAGCATCTCACCAAAGGCAGTTGCACCAATGCTCCAGCCACCGGGGCGGCTCATGGCATCTTTAAATTTGCCGCCCACGCCCAGCTCTGCCACGGCCCGGCTCCAGCCGTCCCGTCCGGCACCGCCCTGGTAACCAAAGCCGCGGAGAAAGTCGCGTTTATCACT
>JABSSV010000337.1 GCA_013213875.1 Lysobacterales bacterium | reverse complement strand
TGTCCGCCTCGAACTGACGACCGGAGCGCATAATTTCCCGGAAAATTTCTAGGCAGACAGTCTCCGGGGTCTTAACGGCGCCACGACCGGCACACACGGAACAGGGTTCGCAGAGCACATGCCCAAGACTCTCGCGCGTGCGCTTGCGTGTCATCTCCACCAGACCCAGCGACGACAACTCGGTCACCGAAGTGCGCACCGGATCGCGCTCCAAAGCGCGCGTCAGCGTACGCATCAATTGCTCGCGATGCTCAGCTTCGCGCATATCGATAAAGTCGATAATGATGATGCCGCCGAGATTGCGCAGTCGCAGCTGTCGCGCAATGGCCTGTGCCGCCTCAAGGTTGGTCTTGTAAATGGTCTCTTCCAGCGTCCGATGACCGACAAAACCACCCGTGTTCACATCAATGGTGGTCATGGCCTCGGTCTGATCAATCACCAGATGGCCACCGGACTTCAGTGGCGTGGTGCGATGCAGCGCATTTTCGATCTCATCGTCCACTCCGTAGACGTCAAAGATGGGGCGATCGGCATCATAGTGCTCAATCCGGTTCAGCCACTCCGGCACGAATCGAGCAACAAATTCACGCAGCTTGTCAAAGCTGGGAGCGTGGTCGATACGCACCCGATCAACCTCTTCATGCATCAGATCACGCAGTGCCCGCAGCGGCAGATTGAGATCCTCGTAGATACAGGCACCGGCCGCTGCGCTGGCTGAACGCTCTCGAATGCTCGCCCACACCTTGCGCAGGTAGGCCATATCTGCGGCCAGAGCGAAGTCATCCACCGCCTCTGCGTTGGTTCTGACAATGTAGCCGTCGCTGTCCCCGGCCTCACGCAGCTGTGCCAGCAGCGTCTGCAGGCGTTCCCGCTCCGCCGGCTCCTCAATACGGGCCGAAACGCCGATGTGCGGGTTGCCCGGTAGCAGCACCAGAAAGCGCGATGGCACGCTGATGTGGGTGGTCAGCCGCGCGCCCTTGGTGCCAATAGGATCCTTGATGACCTGCACCACCACTTCGGCGCCCTGTCGCACCAGCTCCTGTATCGGCGGTTCAGCGGGCCGGGATTCCGGCAGCTGCCCAGTCATGCGCTCACGATCAACCCGGGCGATATCAGAAGCGTGTAAAAACGCCGTGCGCTCCAGGCCAATATCCACAAAAGCCGCCTGCATGCCGGGCAGCACGCGCGATACCGTGCCTTTGTAGATGTTACCGAGATAGCCATAGTGAGACGCCCGGTCCAGCCAGATTTCCTGCACCATACCGTTTTCCACCACGGCCACGCGCGATTCGGTTGGCGTTACATTAATGAGGAGTTCTTCGCTCACCGATGGCAGGTCCTGAACAGAGGGGCCACGTGCCGCACCCCCGGGCTAGCTGGCCGCACAGCATACCATTTCATGCCGGCAAACCGGCGATCGGCACACACGCCCAGCGCAACAGGTCGGCAGTCTCATAGAGCGGCAATCCCATCACGCCGGAATAGCTGCCGTTAATTTGCGCGACCCATTGACCGGCCACGCCCTGCACCGCATAGGCACCGGCTTTGTCCATGGGCTCGTCCGTTTGCACATAGGCATCAATCCAGGCCTCACTCATGCTGCCCATGGTGACCTCGGAGCGATGCACGATGCTACGCAGCCGGCGCCGGTCCCGCGCTACCGTTACCGCAGAGATCACCGTGTGGGTAGCGCCGGACAGTTGACGCAGCAACCTGCCTGCATGCTGACGATCCTGAGGCTTTTCCAGCACCGCATCACCCAGCAGGACAATGGTATCGGCGCCCAGGGCCGGTATCTCATCACCGCAGTGCTGCAGACCGGCGAGCACCTTTTCCCGTGCCAGCCGTTGCGCATATTCGGCGGGCGCCTCCTGCGGGCCACGGACCTCCTCGATATCTGCGTTATAGACACGGTAATCGACACCGATCATGGACAGCAGTTCAGCCCGGCGGGGAGATCCGGAAACCAGCAATAAATCCGACATGAAAAACTCCCTGGGGCCTCAGGCCCGGTGATAGGGGTGGTTCCGGGTGATGGTCCAGGCCCGATAGAGTTGCTCCGCCAGCAGCACGCGTACCAGGGGATGCGGTAGCGTTAGCGGCCCCAAAGACCAGCATTCAGCGGCCTGGGAAAGGCTGGGTTCATCCAGCCCGTCAGGTCCGCCGATAAGGAAGGCGCAGTGCTTGCCCTGACCCATCCAGTGTTCAAGCCGCTGCGCCAGCTGCTCCGTCGACCAGCTCTTGCCGCGCCCATCCAGTGCAACCACGTGCGCACCGGCGCCGGCCGCATCATACAGCGCCTTGCCTTCGGTACGCCGATGACGTGCCAAATCCGCGTTGTTACCACGCTTGACGAGGGGGATTTCGATCAGTTCCAGGGGGAGTTCCCGGGGCATTCTTCGCGCGTAGGTATCCCATGCCTCGGTCACCCAGCCTGGCATGCGCTGGCCAACGCTCGCCACGCGTAAGCGCATGGTTCAGCCGGCCCGGGATCCGGAACGCTGGTCCTCGCTGGCTTCCCAAAGCTTCTCCAGATTATAGAAAGCGCGCGCCTGCGGGAGCATGAGGTGCACAATGGTGTCGTTCAGATCAACCAGTACCCACTGCGCTTCCCGCTCACCCTCGACACCGAGCGGCTGGATACCGTTCTGCTTAGCGGTCATCACCAGCTTCTCGGCCATGGACTTC
>JABSSV010000336.1 GCA_013213875.1 Lysobacterales bacterium | reverse complement strand
GGGCTCTGAGCCCAGAAGCGCATACTCAAATGTTGCCTTCGACAGGCCCTCTAGCCCCGCGTTAACACCGGCCGCGTAGGCATGGAGCAGCGCGCGGCTGCGTTCATCGGCCTCAGCGTAGTTCCGTTCTGCGCGCGCCCGAAAGCGATGAATCCGGTGCTGGCGATCCAGGGGCAGGGCCGCAGGGCCTACGAGCGCTGCCAGTTCGCCTGCCGCGTTGCGGCGCTGCAAATCCATCTGGAAAAAGCGGTCCTGGGCATGCGCAAAGCCGAGGCCAAAGGCCGTGTCGAGTCGCGTGTCCGCTTCGATGGTCAGAATGCCCTGGGCGTCGCGCATCAGCTGAACCGGGCTGCCAAGACCGGTCACCTCCAGCGTGCCATCCAACTGTGCCAGGCTGCCACGTAGCCACCAGTAGCTGCCCAGAGTTGCCAGCAGCAGCAAGCTGCAAAGAACGATACTCAAGCGTAAAAGCCAGCGGGAAAAGGATTTCATGACGATGGTTTCCATGTGGCCAGGGACACGTTGGGGCACACCATAGCAGGCCCATCACAAGCTGACAGCCGATTTCCGCGTACCATGCGTCTATGACGCGAGAAATCACAACCCTTGTTTTGCCGCTTCAGCACTCGGCGGACGCTGCTCATGGCTAAGCGGTCCCGGGTGCCCGCTTCACGTCTCGGTCGATTGGCCCGCCTGGGGCTGACGGCTGGAGAACTCGCTGCCGGTGGGCTGAGTGAACAGGTGCGCCGCCTGCGTGACAAAGATGAGGAGTCCGACGGCAGTATCTGGCTGACGCCAGGCAACGCCAGACGTTTGGCGCAACGGCTGGCGTCCATGCGTGGGGCAGCTATGAAAATGGGCCAGCTGTTGTCCATGGAAGGTGCTGATCTCCTGCCCCGCGAGTTCGCCGATGCACTGGCCGTGCTGCGGGATGCAGGGGACACCATGACGCTCACGCAGCTGCGCCGGGTCCTGGGGCGTGCCTATGGGCGTGGCTGGGAGGAGCGCTTCATGGATTTTGATTATTTCCCTCTGGCAGCTGCTTCAATTGGCCAGGTGCACCGGGCACGGAGCGTGGATGGTCGCGATATGGCGCTTAAGATTCAGTATCCGGGCGTGGCGCGGAGTATTGGATCGGATATTGATAATCTGGCGGCTTTCCTGCGTCTGGCCCGTTTGGTGCCGGCGGAATTGGATTTGAAGGACTTTGTGCGCGAAGCCAAACGACAGCTTCGACAGGAAGCGGACTATGAAGCAGAAGCATCCTATCTGGAACGCTATGCTGCGCTGATCGCTGATCAGCCCGAGTTTCTGGTGCCGCGCGTGCACCGGGATTACAGCACGCGTCAGGTGCTGGCCATGGACTATGTGACTGGCGAGCCGCTCTCCACGCTGGAATCCGAATCGGTGCCGCAGGCGCTGCGGGATGAGATCGGTGCGCGCATGGAAGCGCTGGTGTTTCGTGAGCTGTTCGAGTTCCGTGTGGTGCAGTCGGACCCCAACTTTGCCAATTCCCTCTAACAGCCGGACACGCAGCGTATCGTGCTGTTGGATTTCGGCTCTACCATTGAATTGGAACAGGGTTTTGCCCAGCATTATGCGCGCCTTGCGTTGGCGCTGATGGAAAGTGACTGGTCCGCCGCCCGGGACCACGCCGTAGCAATTGGCTACCTGGCGCCGGACGCCAGCGAGGCCTTTGTTGACCGGATCCTGGCCGTGCTGGAACTGGTGTGTGAGCCGCTGTGTCACCCCGGTGTCTACGACTTTGGTGGCTCCGACCTGATGCAGCGCGCTCGCAGCGCGGGCTTTGATCTCGCCTTTGACGGCACTGATGAAGCCAGTACACCGCCGCCCATTACCCTGTTTCTGCATCGAAAACTCATGGGGTCTTTTCTGCTCTGTCACCGCTTGGGCGCGCGCGTACCCGTGGCTGAGCTTGTGCGTCCTTATCTGCAGCGGTGCATCGATGGTGGATGAGGGGTTTCTATGCACGCCCGGGGGGCTGC
>JABSSV010000335.1 GCA_013213875.1 Lysobacterales bacterium | reverse complement strand
GCGATGTCATGAAAAATAGCGGCGAGATAGAGGAGTTCGGGACGATCAACAGCCTTAAACACCGGTGCGGCATGAGGGTACAGCTCCTGGTATTTGCCATAGGCAAAGCGACGCAGGTTACGCACCACAAACAGCGTATGCTGGTCCACCGTGTAGACATGAAACAGATCGAACTGCATGCGCCCGACAATGTTGCCGAAAGCCGGCAGGAAGCGGGCCAGCATGCCGTAGCGGTTCATGCGTTGCAGCTGCGTGTACACACCCTGGGGCTGCCTCAGAAGCTCAAGGAAGCAGGACAAAACCGCCGGTTTACGGCAGAAAGACGCATCGATCAGGTACAGGTGGTCAACGATGAGCCGAATGGTGGAGGCGCGCACGCCAGCGATGTCGGGATGTCGGGCCAACAGCAGAAACAGCTCCATGAGCGCTTCTGGCCGCTGTTGAAACAGACGCTCATCGGCCACTTCCAGATAGCCGCGTCGTAGTTGAAAGCCCTGTCCCAGGGGCTCGACCACCGTTTGCTCCGGGCTCAGTAGCTGTTCCTGAAAGAGCTGCAGGAGCCGCTCATTGAGCCGCTCCAGACGGGTCACCTCGCGATAGTAGCCCTGCATGAACTGCTCAACCGCCTCATTGCTGGCGGGATCACCACGATAGCCAAACCACTCTGCGATGCGGCGTTGAAAATCAAACAGCAGGCGATCTTCCGCACGACCTGCCAACAGATGCAAGGCAAAACGTACGCGCCACAGGTAGCGCTGCCCTTCGATTAATTCGCGATATTCCGACTCGTTCAGAAAACCGTACTCGACCAGCCCGTGCAGGTCACGGGTGCCAAAATGTCGTTTGGCGACCCAGCTCACCATCTGGATGTCGCGCAGGCCACCGGGACCTTCCTTGATGTTGGGCTCGAGGTTGTAGGCGGTCTCGCCGAATTGTTCGTGGCGCGCCTGCTGCTCAGCAAATTTGGCGTGGAAAAACTCGCCTGCGGACCAGACCTGATCCGGCGCAACCTGCGCTTGCAGTTGTGCAGCCAGTCCCGCCGGCCCGCAGAGCAGCCGTATCTCCATAAGGCTGGTGGCCGTGGACACGTCTGCCGCCACCTCTTCACGGCACTGGGCCAGATTGCGAACACTGTGACCGAGATAGAATCCCGCATCCCAAAGCGCCGTCACAAAGCTCTCTACAGCGTTTTGGCCGGTGGGCGTCAGCACATCGCCGGCAAACAGAATGAGCAGATCAACATCGGAATGGGGATGGAGTTGCCCGCGACCATAGCCCCCCACCGCCACCAGCGCCATCTCGTCCTGTCCGGCCTGAAGTGTGCGCCAGGCGAAGACCAGCAACTGGTCGACAGCCCAGGCGCGCGCACTGACCAGTTGCTGAATGTCGGCATGCTCGCGGAAGCGCCGCTCAAGTTCCTCATCTACCTGGGCCAGAGCCTGCTTTAGGCAGGGCACCAGAGTTTCGGCGTCTACCGCCTGCAGCTGGGTGGGATCCAGCAGATCCTGAGCAAACAGGGGCGCGTCCAGGAGCCCCCGGCAGACTCGCTGCGTCTGCGCCTCAACCGCTACGCTCAGAGCGAATCTCCGGGCAAACGGGTCAGCACATCGTAGCCGTCGTCGGTAACCGCAATCGTATGCTCCCACTGGGCTGAAAGACTGCGGTCCTTGGTGACCACGGTCCAGCCATCGGGCAGCAGACGCGTCTCGCGACGGCCCAGATTCACCATGGGCTCGATGGTGAAGACCATACCGGGCTCCAGCATTTCCCCGGTGCCCGGGCGACCGTAATGCAGCACCTGCGGGTCTTCATGGAAACCCTGACCGATGCCATGGCCACAGTATTCGCGCACCACGGAGCAGCCCTGACCCTCCGCGAAGCGCTGGATCGCATGGCCGATATCACCCAGACGCACGCCGGGGCGCACCATCTCAATGCCCTTGACCAGGGCCTGGTAGGCAATGTCGCAAATCCGCTGCGCGCGGATCGTCGGCTTGCCCACAATAAACATTTTGCTGGTGTCCCCATGCCAGCCATCCTTGATGACGGTCACGTCGATGTTCACGATATCGCCATCCTTAAGCTTCTTGGCGCCGGGAATACCGTGACACACCACGTTGTTCACGGACGTGCAGATGGACTTGGGAAAGCCTTTGTAGTTGAGAGGCGCAGGAATAGCCCGCTGCTGCTCCGTGATATAGGCGTGGCAGATGTCGTCAAGCTCGCCGGTGGTGACGCCGGGCTGTACGTGCTCGCGTATCATGCGCAGCACGGTGCCGGCCATGTTCCCGGCAATACGCATGGCCTCGATGTCCTCGGCAGATTTGAGGATGATGCCGTTGTCTCTGGCTTGCAGCATGGTCGTCTCAGGCTAGTGTTTGAGCCAGTTATTGTACCCCTTGCCTGCGCGCCTCGCGTAACGCTTTATCTCCACTTCTGCTTCACGGCTGCCGTGTACCCTGCAGTTTGCGATAATGCATGGTCGTCACCCCAAAATCCGGTC
>JABSSV010000334.1 GCA_013213875.1 Lysobacterales bacterium | reverse complement strand
CTGCCAGCGCCGTGCCTGTTATTATTTTTATCGGTCATTTTAGTCCTCGAAGGCCTGCACTCAGGTTGCGTTGAATTTCAGATGTTCCGACGTAAAGCGGCGTGGCCAGTGCATCCCGCAGCTCGCGCTCCAGGCCATATTCTACGGTGTATCCGTAGCCACCAAAAACCTGCATGGCCGTGCGGCATGACCGCACATAGGCCTCGCTCACGGCCAGCTTGGCCAGTGCCGACTCGCGCGTCGCCGTGGACTGACGCATGGCGGCCCAGGCGGCACGATAAAGCAATAGCCGGGATTGCTCCAGATCCAGTTCCATATTGGCAATGGCATGGGCAATGGCCTGGTGGGAAGCCAGGGTTCCGTTACCGGTATTGCGCTCGCGCGCATGCGCGGTGCACCGCTCCAGAAGGCGCCTCATCACGCCTACCGCTGGCGCCATCACCAGCAGCCGCTCCACATCCATGGTCTGATTAAAAATCATGCCACCGGACCCCACGCTACCCAGCACCGCACCCTCTTCCAGCCGGCAGGCATCCAGAAATACCTCCGCCATGGGGCTGGTGCGCAGACCCATCTTACTGATGGGCTTGCCAACGCTCAGGCCCGGCGTGTCTGCCGGGACCAGAAAAGCGGTAAGACCGGCCAGCTTGCCCGGTGCCGTGCGCGCATAGATCAGAAACAGATCAGCGATCGGCGCATTGCTCACGAACGTCTTGGCGCCATTCAAAAGCCAGCCATCGCCATCGCGCTCGGCGCGGGTCGTCAGTCCCAGCGCATTGGACCCGGTACCCGGTTCCGTAACGCCGGCTGCGCCAATGGCGGCACCGGAGGCCAGCCGCGGCAGCCACTGTTGTTGCTGCGGCGCTGTCCCATAATCCACGATAGGGCCCGCCACTGAAGCAGCATGCGCGGCCAGGGAAAACACCAGGCCGTTGTCTTCCGCACCTTCACCCAGACCCTCCATCACGGCAACGGCCGTCATCACATCGTGACCCAGCCCGCCAAGCGATTCAGGCACCACCAGGCCGGGCAGGCCAAAAGCAGCGCACTCGGACCACAGCTCATGCGAGAACTCAGCCGCTCGGTCACGCGCTTCCACGCCCTCAGTGAGCATGCGTGCACCGAACTCGCGGGCCGCTGCGCGCAGCGCCTGCTGATCCTCATTCCAGGAAAATTCCATCCCAATAGGTCCTCAAGCCAAGGCCCCGGCAGCAGACGCTTACCGGTCCATTACTGTCAACGGGATTCCGGAGCAGTGCCCGGCACCGGCCTACATAACGCCACCGGGCGACGGGGGTCTTCTTTGATTCTATGGTGCCGGCACCAGGAGTCGAACCCGGGACCTACTGATTACAAATCAGTTGCTCTACCAGCTGAGCTATACCGGCATGGCGCATAGTTTATCGCAGGCGGGTGAAAGGCGTCACGCAAGGATTGTGCGCAGGGATGATCAGCCCGCGCAGCTGATCGCACGTTCTCCGGGCTGGAGTGCACCGGAACGCATGCCCATGGCATAAGCATAATCAAGCCAGTAGCGCGGCTGGGTTTCACGCTGCAATTCAGTTTCCGCGGCAAAGCCGAGCGCGCGCGCCGTATCACGGCGCTGGCGGGCATTCGCCTCTTCCAGGAAATAGCCCAGGGAGACGCGAAACGCACCGCTGCGATCACCGACCACGGCCACGTCGTGAAGCCCGGCGCGATCGACTTCCTGCATGACCGCATGGGCAGCGGCAAAATCGGTTGCTGCCGGTAGCGATACCCAGTAACCCAGTTCCACCAAAGCTTCCGATTCGCGCGCGGTCAGCGCGAGAACACCAGCGGGAAGCGCTTCGCGCGCCGCCACCAAGGCCGGCACGGTCTCGAATGGTCCGGCGGAAAAGCACTGACGCCGGAGCGCTGGCTGCGGTTGGGGGGGAGGCAGTTCACTTGCAAGCTGCAAGCGCTGGGCACCGGCCGGCATGTGCCAGGCGGGGGCGTCCGCTAGCGGATCCACTGGTGAGGCGTTAGAAACATGCAAACCAAGCAACAACAGGTTGCCGGCTACCAGCAGAACGACCAATATTCGAAGCATGCCTGTCCCTAAGTGCGGCCTTCACTCTTGCCGCGAGTATAACGTGATTGCTGGCGACCGCAGAGCCCGGTCAGCATTCATCCGCCGCGCACGCTGACCTCACCCGCCAGGCATTCCCGCTCGCCGTCCGCAAAGTGCACCAGCAAGCCGCCCCGGCTTCCCAGGCCTCTGGCCACTCCCGAGCGCTCCGTACCATCCTCTGCGCGCACCATGACGGTTTTTCCAGATAGCCCGTCCCAGCGCTTCCAGGCATCTTCAAAAGGCGCGAAACCATGCCGATCGTACTGCTGCACAGCCCCTATCAAACGGGTCAATAGCGCGCCGGCAACGTGATTGCGCGAGAGTCTTAAACCCTGCTGCTGGAGATCCGTCCAGGGCTGATCGATCAGCGCACCGGGCTCATCATCCAGGGCTATATTCAGCCCTACTCCCAGCACGGCAAGGCAGGGCCCACTGACGTCACCCCGAACCTCCAGCAAGCAGCCCGCCAGCTTGTCCGGGTGCACAACGATATCGTTGGGCCACTTAATGCTATGGTCGGCCAAACCCAGCTCTTCCAATGCTTCAGCCACAGCAATTGCTGTGACCAGAGGCAGAAAGGCCAAGGCGCCCAGACCCGCTTCGAAACGCCAGCCGAGACTGAAACACAAGCTGCGACCCAGAGCCGCATGCCAGCGGCGTCCACGCCGTCCGCGACCCGCAGTTTGACGCTCGGCAAAGCGGGCTCTCGCATGGGCTTGAGAAGGCGGCAGGGCCAGGAGATCTGCGTTGGTAGAACCGGTTTCAAAGACCACTTCGAGCTGCTGCAGGGTGGCCAACTCGGCACCACCAAAATCACGCATGCGAGGTTCTGACAACAACTCCAGCGGCAGGTCGAGACGATAGCCGCGCCCCCGCTCGGCGCGAATCGGCAAACCCAGCTCGCGCGCGCGCTCAATCTGCTTCCAAACCGCAGCGCGACTGATTTTTAAGGAGCGGGCCAGCTGTTCGCCGGAGCACCAGCGGCCCGGCGGCAATAAACGCACCAACTGCGCCAGACCGGATCCCATCAGGCCGTCATTTTGATCGCAGCCAGTGCGCCAGACGTACCTTGTCGAACCGGTTCTCCTGCCCGCTGCGCAAGCGTTGGAAATTACCGCGGTGAGTCCATGCCAACAGCAATGCAATGGCCACCGCATAGGCAACGATGCCCGGCGGACCGCCCAGCAGCCAGGCGGCAGGTATGAGACTGAAACCGCAGATCACGGTGGCCAGGCCCACGTAGCCGCTGGCGGTGAGCACCAGCAGCCAGCACAGCAGCATGGGCAGGAACAGCCAGGCATTGAAAACCAGCAGCGTACCCACCGCGGTGCCGGCGCCCTTGCCACCGCGAAAACCGTGCCACAGGGGGTAGCAGTGGCCTAGCACGGCAGCAAAACCACAGAGCATCAGCACCGTTGGCGCACTCACGCCCAGGCGCTGCGGTAGCAAGCTAACCGCCAGCGCTCCTTTACCGATGTCGATAATCACCACGCCCAATGCAAACCAGAAACCCTGAGTACGCAGCGCGTTGGTACCACCGGCATTGCCACTGCCCTGTTCGCGGATATCGACCTTGCGCAGGCGCCCCAACACCAGGCTGCCGGATACGGATCCGAGCAAATAGGCAAGCAGTATGGCCAGCAAGGACTCAAGCATGCTGAAGCTCCGAACTCTGGATATCCGGCAGAAACCCGATGGCCAGTCCGCGCAGCCCAAGATGCACACCCAGAGCCGGACCCGCATCAGCGATGTGACAGGAGTGAATCTGCGGATGCCCCTCGAGCACCAGACGCCGTAGGCGCTGGGCGTCTTCCTTGTTAGCCAGATGCGAAATCAACACCCGATAACTTTGCTGATCATCCATGGCGCGGAGCACCCTGCGCGCCAGCTTGTCAGGGTTTACCCGGTGACCGGTATGGAAGCCTGCCACAGTCAGCCGCCCATCTTTGGCAGTCAAAACCGGCATAAGTCGCAACCAGCGCGCCAGCTTGCCCACGGCCGAGGGCACCCGGCCACCGCGCACAGCGGATTGCAGCTCGTCTGGCATGGCCATAATTTGCGTCAACGGCACCAGCGCCTGCAGATGCTGTTCGATATGCGCCAGCGGCGCATCATTGACGGCCATTTCTGCAGCCATGAGAGCCAGCAAGCCCTGCCCGGCACTGGCACTCATGGAATCCACGGCCTCAATGGTCATATCCGGGCAACGTTTGGCTGCGGACTCCCCCGCCTGGAAGGTGCCGCTGAGCTTGGAGGAGAGGCCCACATAGAGCACCTCATAGCCGTGCGAACCGAGCAGTTCGAAAACCCGCCGAAAGTCTTTAGGCGGAGGTTGTGACGTCTGTGGCGCAACCTCGGCGGCAGCCAGCATGGCGGGAAAGTCCGCTGTTTCCAGGGTTACCCCATCGAGGTAGTCGCGGTCGCCAAAACTCAGTCGTACCGGCACTACCTGCATACCCAAGCGATCCACCTCAGCGGCGGGCAAGTCAGCTGCCGAGTCCGTTACCACCGCTACCTGTCCCGGCTGATTGAGCAGGCTGTGCTGCCATTGCATATCGTCAGCCTTTTGCTGGGTGATCTCACCAAACTCCTCGCAGGCCAGAAACACCTCGGCGGGCGAATTCACATGAATATGGACGCGCACCCGCTGCGTATTGCCGGCGACCACGAGAGAGCTTTGATCCAGCGTCTGCAGACGCTGCATGACCGCTTCCCGATCCAGACCGGCACCCTCAATCACACATTCGGTACAGAACTGATGGGCACCCACATCAAAGTCTTCCAGCGGCTCGCCATCATCGGAGGCATCGACCCAGTCCGAGTCCAGTTCATCCACCCGACCCGTGGTCAGAAAGGCCGCGATGCCCTCAAGCAGATCCACAAAGCCCTGACCACCGGCATCAACCACGCCAGCCTGCTTAAGCGCAGGCAGTAAGTTGGGGGTATTGACCAGGGAGGTACGCGCACCATCAAGGCCCGATACAAACAGGCGGCGCAGGTCTCTTACGCCCCGCTCTGCGGCATGCTGAAGGGCCCGCGCATGATCCTCCATAACCGTTGGCAAGGTGCCCGGCACCGGCTCTGACATGGCGCCCCAGGCCTGCTCCGCGCCACGTGAACAGGCGGCTGCGAACTGTGCCGCATTAAGCGTAGCTAGGCCCGCACAAGCTTCCTGAAACCCCTGAAAATACTGCGCCATAATGGCGCCGGAGTTCCCGCGTGCACCATCCAGAGCGGCCTCGCTAACCGCGCCGACAAGATCTGACAGCGGGGCCTCGCGCCGGCGCTCGGTCACCTGCAATATGGCCTTGAAGGTAAACGCC
Source organism: Lysobacterales bacterium (assembly GCA_013213875.1). Classification (GTDB taxonomy): domain Bacteria; phylum Pseudomonadota; class Gammaproteobacteria; order Xanthomonadales; family SZUA-36; genus Marinihelvus. Next base: position 611 of record JABSSV010000334.1, on the reverse strand, counting down.
ATATTCGTGCCCGTATCGCTGTCGGGTACGGGAAATACGTTGATGCGATTGATGTAATCGCGGCGGGTGAATAGGTGACGAATGCCCGCAATCAGGGCCTGGGCCAGCAGTGAGCCGTCCAACTGGCGGCTGCGCTTACGCTTGTTCGTGTCATTCATGGCCCACGAAGCCTACCGGAGCCACGGCTCGGACGAAAGCCCACAGGAGGCGCAAAAACACCGCGACTTGGCGAAAAAAACCAACGCACGACCGATGGCCGGTCACGCCAAGCGGGCCTTGGCGCGCCAGCACGGACTTTTGGCACATTGGCACGGAAGCTGCATCTACTATGCTTGAAACCAGCTACCACCGAAGGATTCGATCATGGCCAAAGAAGATTTTTTGCAGAGTGTCCGGGATAACCTGAATGGACAGCCCGGCCAACCCATGCTGCTGGGCGTGTGCAAGACACTGGCCGCACGCCTGCATGTCGCGCCCTGGACCGTCCGCGCAGCGTGCATCGCCATGACGCTGCTAGCCACCGCGCCCATGCTGGTCGCCTACGTAGTTTGCGGACTGCTGCTGGACGAAACCTCAGAGCGCACGCGCGGCATTTTTCAGGGGCTGTTTCT
>JABSSV010000333.1 GCA_013213875.1 Lysobacterales bacterium | reverse complement strand
TCGACCATCAAACGGGGCTGACCATCGATATAAACCAGCGAAACGCGATCGCCCGGATAAATCAAATGCGGGTTTTCAATCTGCTGATTCGCATGCCAAATGGCTGGCCACTGCCATGGATGATCGAGAAAACGCCCCGAAATATCCCACAGTGTGTCCCCCTCGACTACAATGTACTCATCCGGGTGGCCATCGCGCAGAGACACGTCCTGCGCCGCAGCAACGCTGCAAAGAAAAGCCGATAGGATGAAACTGAATAGTTTCGTTTTCACTGTCCTTTTCCCCATTGAAACTGGCTCCCAGCCAGACTGGCCTGAAGGCCGTTGTTGGTATAGCGAACAAAGTTCGACTCAAGTTATCATAATTAAACTTGTAAAAAAGTTCACCTAAATTGTTTACGCGGAACGGTTTTATGGCATTACGCGAAATTCTCGAGTTTCCTGACCCACGGTTACGAACCGTAGCCAGCGTCGTGGAAACCTTTGATGAGGAATTGGCCAAGCTCGTCGAAGACCTGTACGAAACCATGTACGAGGAACAGGGCATCGGCCTGGCAGCGACCCAGATCAACGTGCACCAGCGGGTGCTGGTGCTAGATACCAGTGAGCAGCGCAACCAGCCCCGGGCGTTCATCAACCCGGAGATCATTCAGCAGGACGGCAGCCAGACCTATGAGGAGGGCTGCCTGTCTGTGCCCGGCATCTATGCCAAGGTGGATCGCGCAGAAACCATTAGGGTGCGCGCCCAGCGTGCCGATGGCAGCAGCTTCGAAACCGAGCTGGACGGGCTGGACGCGGTCTGCCTGCAGCACGAAATGGACCACCTGGCGGGCAAGCTGTTCGTGGATTACCTGTCGCCACTCAAGCGCAACATGGTGCGCAAGCGTCTCGCCAAAGCCCGCCGCCACGCGCGCCAGGAAGACCCCCAGCCAACGGCTGCAGAATGACCGCATATCTGCCACGCATGGTGGCACCCCGCATCGTCTACGCCGGCACGCCGGAGTTTGCCGTACCGGCCCTGCGCCGGCTCTTGCAGACAGGGGCCGAGATAGCGGGCGTTTACAGCCAGCCCGACCGGCCCGCCGGCCGCGGGCGCAAGCTGACGGCCAGCCCGGTGAAAAAGGTCGCGCTTGAACATGACTTGCCGGTCTTGCAGCCCTTGAGTCTGCGCGAGGAAGACAGCCAGGCGGCATTGGCTGCCCTGCGGCCAGACCTGATGGTGGTAGCGGCCTACGGGCTGATCTTGCCGCCGGAAGTACTGGCCATCCCCACTTTCGGCTGCTGGAACCTGCATGCCTCCCTGCTCCCCCGCTGGCGGGGCGCTGCGCCCATCCAGCGCGCTATTGAGGCGGGCGATGAACGCACCGGGCTGTGCGTCATGCAGATGGAGGCCGGACTCGACACGGGACCGGTGCTGCATCGGCTCGAGACCGCTATCCATGCTGACGACACGGCGGGCATGGTGCACGACCGACTGGCTGAGCTCGGCGCTGATGCGCTGGCCCACTGCCTCGAGCAGGCGGCTCAGGGACGCTTGGCCGCACCGGAGAGACAGCATGAACCCGATGCGCGCTACGCACCCAAACTGACCAAGGCCGAAGCCGCGCTGGACTGGACCGAGCCTGCGGCCGTGCTGGAGCGGCGGGTGCGCGCGTTCAACCCCTGGCCTGTGGCCTGGTGTGAACTGGACGGCAAGCGCCTGCGCGTGTGGCGCGCTAGCGCTGATAACACCGCCCATGAGCACGCACCGGGGCAAATACTCACGGGCGAGCCTGACCGCATCAGCATCGCCACCAGCGCGGGCTACCTTCACCTGCTGGAAATCCAGCCGGAAGGTCGACGACGCATGTTGGCCAGCGACTACCTCAACGCTCGACCAGCCACATGAACAAATCCACTGACGCCCGCGCCATGGCCGTAATGGCTCTGGGTGAAGTGCTGGACCATGGCCGCTCGCTGGCGGAGACGGAAGCCTTCGATAAACTGAGCGAGCCGCGCGACCAGGGCTTTGCGCGTCACCTCAGCTACGGTGTATTGCGCTGGTACAGCGCACTGGAATGGCTATCGCAACAGCTGCTGGAACGCGCCCTGAAACGCAAGGACCGGGACATACAGCGGCTGCTGCTGATCGGCTTGTTCCAGGCCTGGAAGGATGACACGGCCGCACACGCGGCGGTGCATGCGACTGCCGAGACGGCACGTCGGCTTCGTAAACCCTGGGCTGTGGGCCTGTTGAACGCCGTGTTAAGACGCTTTTTTCGGGAGCGGGAGATGCTGCTAGAAGGACTATCCACCAGCGCCGCTCATCTGGCCCATCCGGACTGGCTATTGAGGTATTTGCAGGCAGACTGGCCTGAGCAGTGGCCCGCCATCGTAGCCGCCAATAACCGCCAGGCGCCGCTACAACTGCGCGTCAACCTGAGCCGCACCAGCCGCGAGGCGGCGCTGCAGCAACTTGCCAGCGCAGGCATAGAAGCCAGCGCCAGCGAGGTCTGCGTGAGCGGCATTGAACTGGCCTCTGCTTTGCCCGTGGAGCGCGTACCGGGTTTTACTGAGGGGCTTTTTTCCGTGCAGGATTACGCCGCACAGTTAGCTGCACCGCTGCTTGACGCACGCAGCGGGCACCGGGTGCTCGACGCCTGCGCCGCGCCGGGCGGTAAAACCGGCCATCTGCTGGAGCACACACCGGGCATTGAGCTGACCGCGCTGGACCTTTCTGCCCAGCGCCTGAGACGCGTGGCAGAGAACCTGCAGCGACTGGGCCTACGAGCGGAACTAAAAGCCGCTGACGCGGCCCAGACAGAGCAATGGTGGGACGGCCAGCCCTTTGACCGCATATTGCTGGACGCACCCTGTAGCGCGACCGGCGTCATTCGTCGACATCCGGAAATCAAGTGGCTGCGGGATCAAAAACAGGTTGACGCGCTACTGCCAACGCAACAGCGCCTGTTGACCGCACTCTGGCCCCTGCTGCGACCGGGCGGTATTCTTGTCTATGCCACATGCTCGGTATTGAGGCGTGAAAACAACCAGCAAATTCAGGCTTTTCTCGAAAAGCACAGCGACGCGCGCTACTGCGAGCCGGCCATTCCGGGTCTGCTGGCTGCGCCCGGAAGGCAGCTGCTGCCGGGCGCCGTCAACAGCGATGGGTTTTATTACGCGCTTCTGCACCGCCATTCTGATTCTTAGCCTTCTGTGGGGCTGCCAAAGCCAGACCGCCAAGGAACGGTTTGTGCTGGAAGGCGCGCGCGTTAATGTCGCGGGAGACACGCTGAACATCCAGTTGCAACAGCAACTGAATTTCAGTCCCGCCGCCGTTGAAGCCCTGTACAACGGCGTGCCGCTGGTGATGCAGTGGGATCTGGAATTGCGCGACGGCAATAACCTGACGCTGCTGACCACGCGGGAGCGCCGGGCAGCACTGCGCTATCTGCCGCTGAGCGAACGGTTTCAGCTGGAACAACTGGACAGTGGCGCCACGCAGAGCTATCCACGACTGAGGCACGCGCTGCGCGCCATGAACCAACTGCAGATTACCGTGGACAATATTCCCCTGGCACCCGGCACCTATCAAATGCGAGCCCGCGTGCGCCTTGACCGCGCTGATCTTCCTGCCCCCATGCAACTGCCCGCGCTGGTATTGATGCGCTGGCGGCACGACTCCCTGTGGAACCAATGGCCGTTCGAAGTCAGCGCCTGAGACATATCCTCTTTCGAGTGATACCGATTCTGGCGGTTCTGCTGGTTCTGCTGGTCGCGCTGATTCTGGTCACCGACGTCCAGCGCGGCGGCAGCGCCGCCAACCGCGGTTTTGTGGTGGTGGTCGCAGTGACACTGCTGGCCACCGCCGTGCTGGTCATGGCCATTTTCTCCCGTGTGGCTTCCTTGCTACGCAAGGTTCGCAAGGAAGAACCGGGCGCCCGACTGGCGGCACGCTGGGTCAGAAACTTCTTGATCTTTTCTCTGCCTCCTGCGCTGATCGTGTATGTTTTTTCAGCATGGTTCCTGACCCAGACGATCGATAGCTGGTTTGATGTCAGGGTTGAAAATGCCCTGGCCGACTCACTGGCGCTGGGTCAGGCATTCGTTGATCAACGCACCATGGAGGTGCGCAATCAGTCACGTCGCGTGGCCGATCAGCTGGACGCGCAGGACAGTTCGGAGCAGCTCCGGCGTACCCTGCTGGCCAATATTCGTGCCAGCGGGCCCAACGAGTTGACCCTGTTTGACCAGAGTGGTGCCACCCTCAATACCGCCAGCAGCGATGTGATTGGCGCCTTGCCGGAGCGTCCCGGCGACTATGCGTGGCTGCAGGCCATGGAGCGCGGTGAATATGCAGCGGCAGAGCCCGCCGCAGACGGTCAACTGCAGGTCCGCGTGCTGCAAAAACTGCCTGGCCCCTCCTCAAACCAGAGCTTCCTTCTGCAGGCCATATATCCCCTCCCGGGCGATGTGGCCGCGCTGACCGGAAACATCGAGGCGGAATACTATCGCTACCAGAACGTAGCCTATCTGCGCACGTCACTAAAACAGAGTTTTTTGTTGATCCTCACGCTGGTCATGCTGTTGACCGTGCAGCTGGCGATTCTGGCCGCCCTGAGCGCGGCGCGGCGCATGGTCACGCCGCTAAGCTCACTGGCGGAAGCCACCCAGCGCGTGGCCAGTGGTGAACTGGACCAGGCCGTCGAGCTGCAGGGCCGGGACGAAATCGGCTTCCTGTCCAAGGCCTTCAACGACATGAGCAAGGCCCTGGTCGCCACCAGCGCGGCAGAAGCGCAGGGCAGAAACCGCCTGCAGGCTCAGGGCGTGTATCTGGAGACGGTACTGGGCAGCCTCTCCTCGGGTGTGATTACGCTCGACCAGTCCGGCCATATCGTGCGCGTCAATGCGGCCGCGGACCGAATATTAAAAACGGCCACCAATGCGCTTACGGGCCAGTCACTGAGCCAGCTGGGTCAGATGCAAAGGCCGCTGCAGCCGCTCGCTGACACGGTCAGGCGCCACATTGAACGTGCGCCGAGGCGGTGGCAGGAGGAGGTGAGACTGGATGACCAGAACCCCACCACGGTCTTGCTGGTACGCGGCTCTGATTTGTCTGGACCCGCATCGCCGGAAAGCGGCTATGTGGTCGTTTTCGACGACGTTACCGTGCTCAATCAGGCGCAGCGGGAGGCCGCCTGGTCAGAAGTGGCGCGGCGTCTCGCACACGAGGTCAAAAATCCCCTGACCCCCATTCGGCTGGCTGCCGAACGCCTGCGTATGAAGCTGAGCGAGCGACTGGCCTCGCAGGATGCAGAACTCCTGGAGCGCTCCACCAGCACCATCGTGGCTCAGGTGGAAGCCTTGCGGCACCTGGTTGACGCCTTCGGTGACTATGCGCAGGAACCCAGACTGGAGCGCAGCAGCCTGCGCCTGGACCAACTGATTGAGGAAATGGCACATCTCTACGAGCAAGCGGATCCGCCGCCGCTAATCCAGCGGAGCCTCTGCCCGGGACCGGACCGGCTTGTCGCCGACGAAGGGCGCCTGCGGCAGCTGCTACACAATGTGCTGAGCAATGCAGTGGAGGCCACCGCGCCGGAGCCAGCCAACATCCGGATCCTCACCCGTCTGCTGGGCGAAGGCGACCGTGCCGCGCTGGAATTAACCATCTCGGATACGGGACCTGGCTATCCGGACGCCGTGCTGGCACGGCCCTTTGAGCCCTACGTCACCAGCAAGCCTACCGGCAGTGGTCTGGGGCTGGCCATCTGCCGCAAAATCGTCAAGGAACATGATGGGGATATTGAGATCAGCAACCTTCCGGACGGTGGCGCCAGTACCCGCATTACGCTACCCCTGAACAGGTCAGCAGAAGCCCCCGGGCACACGGCACGGACAGTCCCTGGCAGCGACCGCAGCGCAGCAGGGGACCGCTAATTGGGGTATATTTCGCAGCAATCGCGCAGCTGCCGGCCACCTCGTGAGCCGACCGGGTTTAAGAGGGCCCCAGCACCATGACTCAGGCCAGCATACTGGTTGTAGATGATGAGCAGGATATCCGCGCGCTCGTCTGCGAAATTCTCGAAGATGAAGGCTACCGGGTCAGCAGCGCCCGGGACGGCGAGAGCGCTCGCCAGGCCTTCAGTGCCAACCCGCCCGACCTCGTTCTCCTGGATATCTGGATGCCCGACATTGATGGCATCAGCCTGCTGAAAGAATGGTCGGACAGCGGCCGGCTTAACTGCCCGGTGGTGATGATTTCAGGCCATGGCACGCTGGAAACTGCGGTTGAGGCCACCCGACTGGGTGCCCATGATTTTGTCCAAAAACCCCTGTCGCTTGCCAAACTGCTGGCCACGGTCAAGCAGGCATTGAGCGCTGGCGCTGCTGCGCAGCAGCCACCGTCCACAGCCCGCAGTGCCCGGGCACCGCTCGGTAACAGTCCGGACATGCAATTGCTGCGCCGTGCCGGCCAACAGGCTGCCGCCAGCAGCGGTGCCATTCTCATCAGCGGCGAGCACGGTACTGGCAAGGAAGCACTGGCGGCCTGGCTGCACGACCAGTCTGGCAATACCGGCGGTTTTCACGTGCTGGACCGCACGCGGCTGGCTGGCAGCGATGCGGAAGTTTATCTGCTCGGCAAGGAGCAGTCTGAGGGGGCTCTGGGCGCAGCGGGCGCCGGTACGCTTTACCTGCCCGAACTGCAGGACCTCGCGCCCGATACGCAAAAACTGATCGCCGCAGCACTGGAAAGCGGGCGCTTCACAGCCAGCGGCCATGGCAGTCAGCCCCTAGCCTGCCGTTTGATCGTCGGCCTGTCCGGCACCGTCGAGCAAGCGACGGAAGATGCGCAGGTAACACCAGCGCTGATGTTGCAGCTCGGAGGGCTGCCACTGCACCTGCCGGCACTGCGGGATCGGCCGCAGGATATTCCCGAGCTCGCCAACCACTATCTGGAGCGCCTCTCCGCTGACGAAGGCACGGCCTACCGCCACATCGCTACGGCCGCACTCAACCGCCTGCGCAATCATGACTGGCCGGGTAATGAGCGGGAACTCGAGAACCTGATCAAGCGTCTGCTGGTGCTGGGTGCCGAAGGCGAGATTTCCGTCGATGAAGTGGACGAACTGCTGCGCCAGGGTGGCAGTGATGCGATTCCTGCTGGCGTTACCGTGCGCCCCAGCTCTTTCGATCTGCCGCTGCGCGAAGCGCGTGAGGCGTTTGAGCGCGACTACCTGACCTACCAGCTGCGCAAGGCGGGGGGCAGCGTGGGCAAGCTGGCAACCGCTGTGGGCATGGAACGCACGCACCTGTACCGCAAGCTACGATCGCTGGGTATTGATCCGAAAAAGGTCGGCGGAGGCTAAGCATGAAAATCCTGATTCTCGGCGCCGGCCAGGTGGGCTCAACGGTAGCGCACAGCCTGTCTACGGAAGATAACGACATTACCGTGGTGGATACGGACGCGGTGCGCCTGAAAGCCCTGCAGGATACGCTGGATATTCGCGCCGTTAACGGCCATGCCTCGCACCCCAAAACGCTTATTCGGGCCGGTATTGAGGACGCGGACCTGGCCATTGCGGTGACCAATTCTGACGAGGTCAACATGGCTGCCTGCCAGGTGGCTTACACGCTGTTCAACACGCCGACCCGCGTGGCGCGGGTACGCTCAGCTGCCTAC
>JABSSV010000332.1 GCA_013213875.1 Lysobacterales bacterium | reverse complement strand
GCGGGCGTGCGCGTGGTGCAGACGCGCCTGGGTCAGCCCGATGCGAGCGGCCGTCGGCGGCCGGAAGCGGTGCCCGGTAGCGAGCGGGTCTTCAAGGCCGACGCGGTCATCATTGCCTTTGGTTTCAAGCCCTCACCGGCGAGTTGGTTCGAGCGCTGTGGCATTGAGGTCAATGACTGGGGGCTGATCAAAGCCAGTGAAGACAGCCGCTATCCCTTCCAAACCAGTAATCCCGCTGTGTTTGCCGCGGGTGACATGGTGCGCGGTGCCGACCTGGTGGTGACCGCCATTGCCGATGCGCGCAAGGCGGCTCAGGGCATAGTGGACATGCTGGCCCAGCATGCGCATGCAGGCCCGCTGAAGGGAACTGCCTGAGGCGTTCGCGGTCACAGCAAAAGGAGCGGCGCGCCGTGTCGCATGGCCCGGTAGCAACGGGGGGTAAGCATGAAGAATCTCATGGTCTGGGCTATCTTGCTCGGCGTCATGGTGGTCGGTATCGGCTATCACTACAGCGTGCGCCAGGACATGGCCCAAATCGAACAGGCCGAAGTGATCCCGTCGCCGAAACCGCCAGCTGCGGAGCCCCGCTATCCCATTGAAGCAGTGCCAGCGCCCGCGCCTGAGTCAGACGCCGGGCTCGCGGTCTCATCCGAGCAGCCCTTGCCGGAGCCGCCGGCTGCAAAACTGATCCTGCCGACTCTGGCGGACAGCGACCAGTTCGTCCGTTCTGCAGGCGTTTCCCTGATCGGTGAGTCAGCTGTGGATCAGTGGTTTGTCACCGATTATCTGGTCAGTCGTCTGGTGGCGACCGTGGATAGCCTGGATGGCCGTCGTGTGGCGCCCGCCATGCGGCCGATTGTGCCGATTGCGGGCCGCTTCCTGGTGCTTGGTCAGGCGCAGGATGCGGCGCTCAGCCCGGCAAACGCCGCGCGCTATGCGCCCTATGTAGAGCTGATCGAGGCGGTGGATATGGCCGATCTGATCCGCTACTACCGGGAATACTATCCACTCTTCCAGGAGGCCTATCTGGGCCTCGGTTACGAGGACGTGTACTTCAACGACCGGCTGGTGGCGATTCTTGATCACCTGCTGGTCACGCCCCTGCCGCAGGGCCCGGCGGCACTGCGCAAGAATGAAGCCGTCTATGAGTTTGTGGCGCCCGAACTGGAGGCCATGAGTGTCGGACAGAAGGCGCTCTATCGGCTGGGGCCGGATCAGGGGCAACGCATGCGTGCACGCCTGCAGCTACTGCGCGATGGCGTGGCCACCGCCGCTGACAGCTAGTCTGAGACGCTCAGAAATTCCGCCAAGAGCGGATTGAAGCGTTCGAAAGATTCCACCATAGGTACGTGACCCGTATCCGGGATCAGTATCAATTCCGCTCGCGGCAATACTTCTAGTAGCTGCTCGCTGTGTGCCAGCGGCACGGTGCGGTCTTCCGTGCCCCAAAACAGCCGCACGGGAAAGCGCTGCCTTTGCAGTTGCTCGTAGGCGCCGAGCGTATCAAGGTCGGGCAGATGCTCTATGGTCGAGAGAATCGCGCGCCGGAAACCGCGATATTCCATCTGCTCCGCGAAGCGCTGTTGCCAATCGGGTACCCGCTGCGGGTCCGCCAGATCCTTGCTCTGCCCTGCCAGCAGCCCGGGCATAAAGCTAGTGGTGGCCAGAAAGTTACCCAGCAGCGGCCGGGTCAGCGGTCTGACCTGCGCCGTCGTTGGCACCACGGTTAATGGCGCCACCAGCGCCAGCCGCCGGACACTGGGGGCATGCTCATGGGCATACCGGGCGGCTATGGGCCCGCCCATGGACAAGCCGACCAGGTTAAAGGGCTGTGGCAGCTCAAGGGCGGTGACCAGTTCATGCAGCTGCTGCACAAACAGCGCGCCGTCGTAGGCCACGTCTGGCCGGTCGCTGTAGCCACGGCCGTAGAGATCGAAACGCAGCACGCGATAGCCGGCATCGGTAAAGTAGCGGAAGGTGTTGTCCCAAATGTAGCCGGGCACGGAGAAGCCGTGGACCAGCACCAGGGTCTCCCCATGGACAGGCCCGTCCAGCTCATAGTGCACCACACCCTGGGACAGGCGCAGATAGCTGCCACCGAGCAGGTCCCGCGCATGCTGATCCATATCCTTGCGTTCCGGATCCTTTAGCCACTGGTAGCCGCCCAGGCCCATGAAGATCAGACCCGCAAGCAGGGCGATGAATATAGCCAGTTTTTTCAAGATTTTTCCCCAGGCCGTTCTGCGCTTGGCGTGCTGCGGGCAATATAGCAAAGACCGGCGTCCGGCTGCGGGCCTCGCCAGCAGCGTGCACGCGGCGTAAGCTTGCCGCATGACGGTAGCCCTGGATGTCATTGATCAGCAGTTGCTGGACGGTCGCTTTGGCGAGGCGGCCGCATTTGCTATGGGTCTGTTGCATGAGCAGGCGGTGGCCAGCGGCGCACAGCGCTTTTTGACGCTGCAGGGGGCGCATGTGGCCAGCGCCTATGACAACACGCCGGTCAATTTGGACTTCGCGCGTGAACTGGTCCGTCTGCAAGCGCGCGTGCGCGTGCCGACGACACTCACCAGCTGTGCTTTCGACACGCAGCGCCCCCTTGCTGATGCACCAGAGCGCCAGCGCGAGTTACTGCAGCTACATCGGGCCATGGGCTGCCAGCCAGCGCTCACCTGCGCGCCTTATCTTGGTCACGCGGCGCTTGAGCCTAAGGCGGTGCTGGCATGGTGTGAGTCCAGTGCCATTGTCTATGCCAACTCGGTGGCTGGCGCTCGCTGTCAGCGTTTCCCTGAGTTTCTGGATCTTTGCGCGGCCCTGACCGGCCGAGTGCCGGAGCTGGGCCTGTTGCGCCCCGATGCCCGGCGTGCGCAGCTGCGGGTCGACGTCAGTGCTATCCCCCGGAACTGGTTTGAGGACCGGTGGGCTTTTGAGGCGCTTGGCCTGTGGCTGGGCCAGAAGTGTGGTCAGCGTATTCCTGCGCTGGAGGGTCTGCCGGCGTCCAGCAGCAGACGGGACCTGTGCGCGCTGGGTGCGGCCGCCGCCGCCAGCGGTGCGCTGGACATGTTTCATGCCATCGGGCTGACACCGGAGGCGCCGGACCGGATCGCCGCCTATGGCGCCCAGGAGCCCAAGGTCAGCTGGACCCTGACGCCTGCGGCGCTGGAAACTGCGGCACGGGCGCTGAATCGACACCGCGGGGCGGCACTAAGCGCGCTGTGTCTGGGTGCGCCGCACGGCTGGGCGGAGGATGCGAGACAGTTGCTGGCGCAGCTCAAGGGTCGTTCGGTAGCGCCAGGGCTACGCTGTTACTTTGCCACCAACCAGGCGGTGCTGACGGCACTGCAAAGTGACGGCACAGCCGCACAACTGCGCGCAGCCGGTGTGCAGTTGGTTACGGGACGTTGCACCTATTACGCACCTACCCTGCCGGGCTGTGATGGCCATGTGGCCACCACGTCAGCAAAGTGGGCCTGGTATGCGCGCCAGCAGCTGGACTGTGATATCAGCTTCCTGCGTCTGCCGGAGGCGGTAGAGGCCGCCTGTGAGGGCCGCTTACCATGACGCGGCCTAACGCAGAGCGACTGGTGCTTACGGCGCCGCTTGGTCTTTGGAGCGGCCTGGATCCGGAAACCGGTCGGATTCGTGATGCGCGGCATCCCCAATTTGGCGCCTGCATCACCGGCAAGGCGCTGTATCTACCCGGTACCACCGGGAGCACCAGTGGCCCATCGGTGCTGGCTGATTGCCTGCGCCGTGGTCGCGGTCCGCGCTGCATCGTGCTGCCGCGTGCGGATGCATCTATCCTCGCGGCGACGGCCGTTGCGAAGCACCTCTATGGCGTGGACTGCCCGGTGCAGATCGAAGCGCCGGGCGGGGCCTAAGATTGCTACGGGTAGCTCCTATGGCCACTAATGTCGTCGTCATGGACCGAGCAACGGCGCGTCAGAGCGGGGCGCCGGCGCCGAGGCCCTACTGCCTGACAGGCACGAAGGCTGACAGGAAAAGGCCTGCTATGCTGGCTCCTAAACCAAGGAAATAACAAGCGGGGAAGCCTCATGAACAAGCAACTGGCGTGCAAGGCGATTTTATTACTGGCTCTTATGCCGCTCGCACTGCCCCCGGCCAGTGCCAATGAAAAGCCAAATATCGTGCTGGTGCTGATGGACAACTTCGGCTGGGGAGAGATCGGAGCCTATGGCGGTGGTGTGATGCGCGGAGCGCCGACCCCCAATATTGATGGCATTGCTACTGAGGGCTTCAAGCTCACCAACTACAACGTCGAGGCAGAGTGTGTGCCCTCGCGGTCATCCTTGATGACCGGGCGCTTTGGTATTCGTACCCGCCAGCGGGAGGAAGGGGAGCCGCGCGGCACCTGGTATGGCATCACGGCCTGGGAAGTCACCATGGCGGAGATGCTGTCCGACGCCGGCTACCGCACCGGTCTGTTCGGCAAGTGGCATCTGGGCGATACGGAAGGGCGGTTTCCTTCCGGCCAGGGCTTCGATGAGTGGATTGGTTTGCCGCGTTCTTCCGATCGGGCATTCTGGCCGGACAGCAATAGCTATGATCCGGATGCACATCCCGGTGCCGTGTTCACCCATGTTATGAGCGCCAAGAAAGGTGAGGCGCCGAAGAAGGTGGCGCTGTTTGATCGGGCCAAGCGCAAAACCATAGATCGCGAAATCACCAGCCAGGGAATCGACTTCATGCAACGCCAGCATGAAGCCGGCGAACCTTTCTTTGTCTTTTTGTCTTACACCCAGACCCATGAGCCGGTCGATCCCCATCCCGACTGGTATGGCAAGACCGGCCACGGGAGTTTTGCCGATGTGTTGGCGCAGACCGACAGCTACGTGGGTGAGCTACTCGCAACCGTCGACCGGCTGGGAATCAAAGACAACACGATTTTTATCTTTACCTCCGACAACGGGCGTGAGGGCGTGCCGCGTTCTTTCGGCTTTACCGGCCCCTGGCGTGGCAGCATGTTTTCGCCCTGGGAGGGCTCGCTGCGGGTGCCGTTCCTGATTCGCTGGCCGAACCGGATACCGGCGGGCGCCAGCTCCAATCAGATCATGCATGCGGTTGATCTGATGCCGACGCTGGCGGCTTTTACCGGTGCCAGCTTACCCAAAGACCGGGTGATGGACGGTGCCGATCAGTCCGGTTTCCTGATGGGCAAGGCGGACAAGTCGGCGCGTGAAGTGGTGCCGATCTATATCGGGAATACCCTGTTTGGGGTGAAATGGCGTGACTGGAAGCTGCTGCTCAAGGATATGGACGAGAGCAGCTATGCCGTTCGTGATCTGGCCTACCCGAGTGTTTACAACCTTATTGTAGATCCGAAGGAAGAGGTGCCGGAGCTGAACTATCTCAATGATACCTGGGTCGACTTTCCGCTTTACGAGGCGCTGGAGGCCCATCAGGCGTCGATTGCAGAGGATCCCGGCGCTCCGGACCCCTAGGCTTGCGCGCGGCCTGCCGGTGCTGGTAAGACTGGTACTGTGATGTTGATCAGCAATCAGGCAGCCAGCGTATTGAGAACCGGCGCTCCGGCCCCATTTTCTGCTCATGCCCCCGCCACTTGATCATGAAGGTCGGCCCAAGGCCGACTCACTGGCGCCGCTACGCACCCTGGGACCATTCATCCGGCCCTATCGCAAGCGCGTGGCTGCCGCCCTCGCTGCGCTGGTTATTGCCTCCGGAGCGCTGTTGGCCGTGCCTATTGCCCTGCGCTATCTCATCGACAACGGCTTTGCTGACGGTAACCTGGCCACGGTAAACCGTTACTTCGGCTGGTTTTTTGCCGCTGCCATGGTGTTCGGGCTGTTTGCCGCGCTACGCTTTTACCTGGTCAGCTGGATCGGTGAGCGGGTGGTTGCTGATCTGCGGAACGCGGTTTTCGCCCGCGTTGTGCGCATGGATCCGACGTTTTTTGAGGTGACCAAAACCGGCGAGGTGCTGTCGCGTCTGACCACGGACACCACCCTGGTGCAGAGTATTTCCGGAGTCACCCTGTCCATTGCTTTGCGCGCCACGCTCAATCTCACGGGTGGGCTGGTGCTGCTGCTTCTAACCAGTTTTCAACTCACCAGCTACATCGTGCTGGGCATACCGCTGGTGGTGTTGCCGCTGGTGTTTGTCGGGCGTCGTATCCGCTCACTGTCCAGGATTTCCCAGGACCGTGTCGCCGATACCAGCGGCCTGGCGGGAGAGTCGCTGGAGGCCATTCAAACGGTGCAGGCCTACACGCTGGAGGCGAGTCAGACGCGGCGCTACGCGCACGCGGTACAGGACAGCTTCCTGGCCGGACTGCAGCGCATGCGCATGCGCGCGGTCATGACCGCCCTGGGCTTTGCGCTGGTGTTTGCCGCCATCACTTTTATTCTCTGGATGGGGTCGCGCGCGGTGGTGGCCGGTGACATGACTGGCGGCCAGCTGACCCAGTTCCTGCTCTACTCGCTGATGGTGGGCGCCTCTGCCACCGGACTGAGCGAGGTTTGGGGCGATATACAGCGAGGGGCGGGCGCCATGGAGCGTCTGTCCGAGCTGCTGCAGGCCAGGCCCGCAATCAAGGCGCCGGAGAAGCCCGCCTCTTTGGGTTCGAGGGCCGAGGGTCGCATCCGCTTCGACCAGGTCAGTTTTGCCTATCCCTCCAGGCCGGATGACCTGGCGATTGCTGATCTGGATTTGCGCATAGAGGCCGGCGAGACTGTCGCCATAGTCGGTCCATCCGGTGCCGGTAAGAGCACCTGTTTGCAATTGCTGCTCCGATTTTACGACCCGATCAGCGGCACCATCTCCATCGACGATCAGCCGCTTGGCTGCCTGGATCCGACGGCGCTTCGCAGTCAGCTTGCGCTGGTGCCGCAGGAGACTGTGCTGTTCGGCGCCAATGCTAGGGAAAATATCCGTCTCGGGCGGCCGGATGCGACCGATCGGGAAGTGGAGGCAGCCGCTAAGGCCGCGGCCGCGCATGAATTCATCAGCGCGCTGCCGGATGGTTATGAAACATTTCTTGGTGAACGCGGCATCCGCTTGTCCGGGGGGCAGCGGCAACGCATTGCCATCGCGCGGGCCATCCTGAAAGATCCGCCGGTGCTGTTGCTGGATGAGGCCACCAGCGCCCTCGATTCGGAAAGTGAGCGGCTCGTGCAGGCAGCCCTCGAGCGTTTGATGGAGCACCGGACCACGCTGATCATTGCGCATCGCCTGTCGACCGTGAAGAAAGCCGACCGGATTCTGGTGATGGATCGTGGGCGCATTGCCGCTGAAGGCACGCATGAAGAACTGGTAAGCAGCAACCCGCTCTACGCTAGGCTGGCCGCGCTGCAATTCGGAGACCGTGCTGCCTGAGCCCGGTGGAGATAAGCGAAAGCCCGGCCAGGAGAAGCCGGGCTTTCTATTAATCACGCGGGTGGCGACGTAATTCCATGGTGCTGACAGCAAAGGTTTGCCAGCACTCCACGTGACTAAAACTCAACTAGCGGCTCACCGTTCTTGGTATTCCTAAGCCTAGGAAACACCAAAGGTTTTTGTTGGCGATGCCGGATCGGGGACGTCCGGACGTTTTCATAAAACCGGGATTTTTAGAGAAAACGGCGCTGTTGACACCTACTATACGTGCATTTTTGGCTAAATGCGAGTCACTTTCATTTAAGCAGGCCTAGAAGTGGCTTTTTACCCCCATAACGGGCGGTCTAGGCCATGAATAAAACTCAAGTAGTCATGCGGTATCTGGTGCTGGAAAAGAGCCGGCCGCGGCTGCGGCCGGCATAACAACCTACCCTGAATTCAACCCGTCCTGATCCTTGCAGGGCCCTTGCGCCCGGGCTTAGCTGGCTGTGGGTGGTGTAGCCCAAACAGCACTTTCGGCGCGTTGGCTCCGAAATCTGACACCCCTTCAGGGTAGCGTCCCGTGCAGCAAACGGAGTCGTTATGCTGCGTCCTTGGACACTCATTTGCGTCTAACCGGCTCAGGCCAGCGGCCCGGGGCCAGAAAAACCCAAATGAGGTATTATCGTACCTTATATGGGTTTTTTAGGGCAAGGAAAGGATCTTTGGCGAGCGCTGTTTACGCGTTCTCGGCGTCGCGTTCTGTCCCTGTTCTTTGGTTTTCCTGAACGTTCGTTCTACGCCAATGAAGTGGTGCGCCTGGTGACCGTGGGTACCGGCGCTGTCCAGCGGGAACTGGCCCGTTTGAGTGCCGTCGGTCTATTGACGGTTGAGCGGCGCGGCAATCAGCTCCATTACCAGGCCAATCCGGCCAGCCCTTTCTATGAGGAGCTACGGCGTATGGTGGTAAAGAGTTTTGGGCGTCATGCGGTGTTTCGCGAGGCGCTCCGGGAGTTGTCTGAAGAACCGGAACTGGCCCTGCTCTATGGGCCGGGGCTGGAAAACACGGAAGCCAGGCTGAAGCTGTTGCTGGTAAGCGAGTCGGGCGTTCGTGAGCGGCTGCAGCCAGCGCTAAAACAGGCTGCCAACAGAATAGGTCGTGAGTTAGATCTGGTGTTGCTGCGCCCGGCGCGCTACCAGCAGCTGTTGGCAGCCGAAGATAAGGAGTTGCTGGCGGTGCTATCGTCGCCTTACTTGCAGCTACTGGGGCAGTTGCCCGAAACGCCGGACTCGCGCACCGCGATCGGCAAGTAGGCGAGGTTTGGTGCCCCGGTCCCGTCGTGCTAGGCGGCGGTCCTCAGCCTTCATGGCGTGCTGCGAGCGGCTTATGGTGCCCTGCCGGCGGGTTGCGGTAATGGCGCCAGACCTTAGCCAGCCTCAGTTTTCGGGCTCAAGCGCCGTCATGAGTGCGGTCACGACTTCTTCCAGCGCCGGGGTCCAGCGCAGTACCAGAAGCAGATCATGCTCTGGGTCCATATAGATGTAGTTGCCGCCAAAGCCCGCGGCCCAGAAGGCCGTTTCCGGAGCGGCCGGAATTCGCTCCCGCGCCGTATTCAGCCACCAGAGATAGCCGTAGTCAGGGCGCACGCTAGTGGGCTTCAGGGCCCGTTCCAGCCAGCCTTCCGGGACCAGTTGCTCATCCTGCCAGCGGCCTCCGCGCAGCATCAACAAGCCAAAGCGTGCATGGTCCAGCGTGTTGATAAACAGGCCGCCCCCGAAATGCCCGCCACCGGATACGGACTGGATTTTTTGGCCGTCCAGGGTGATCCAGGAGTTGTCATAGCCGTACCAGCGCCAGCTGGATGAGGCGCCAATCGGGTCCATCAGCTGCCGGCGTAACACCACCGGTAGCGGATCACGCATAAGCTGCAGCAGGCTGTAGGCCAGCAGATTTACCCGCACATCGTTGTACTTGTAAAAGCTGCCCGGCTCATTCAGTGGCCGCTGGGGCCAGGCAGCGGGATCATCGCCGACCGGGCGATCAGCCCAGTCCCAGGTTTCCCATAGCTGGCCGGACCAGTCCGAAGTTTGGTTCAGCAGATGGTGCCAGCTGATCTTGCGATTGTGTTCTGAGGCAAAAGTGCCGTCCCTGACCTGTTCTGCGACCGGTGCGTTGAGATCATTGATCAGGCCCGCGCCCCAGGCCAAAGCGGCAATTGTGGACAGATAGCTTTTGACCACACTGAAGGTCATTTCCGGGCGCTGGAGATCGCCCCACTCGGCGACGATTTTACCGCCGCGAATAATCAGTCCGGAACCTGTTTCGCGGGTCCCGGTCGGCCCGAGAATGCGGAAGTTAGGTTCCCGGCCAAAGGCTTCTCGAATCGGAATGCTGAGGTCCCGTGGTTCCAACACGACGCGCGACTGGGCCAGAGCCACGGCCGCCTCCAGCGCCTCGGGCTTAAAGCCAGCCGCTGCGGGTGTGGTGCGCGCCCAGTCACCGCGGGGCGGGAAATAGTCTGCCGCAGATACGGAACCTATCAGGGACAAGCCGAGCAGCAGGGCATAGGCTAGTTGGCGCTTAAGGCGTCCTTTCAACATACTGTCTCCTTCGGCTTGGCAAGGGATTATTTGGGGTTTAATTCCCGACTAATGCCGGCGCGCTCAGCGCGACTGGCCACCGGCACCTGACACACGTCCAGTACCGCCGGCGGGGTTTGGATAAAGAAGGCATCGCGACGTTCCCGTCGCTGTTCCAGCGCCTTGCGAAAAGCGTCGCTGTTGGTGTCGACCACGTAATACTCGCGGCGCTCCTCATCGCTGAGTTGATCAAACAGGCGCATGCGGCCGATGCGGCTGCGCGCGAGGTCATTGCTGATGATGCCATTTTCCGCGGCGGCGCCCCGCTGAATGCGCTGGGCGACCTCCATACCATCAATCACACGCGCAAAAACCGTCAGATTTCGGTCCAGATAGCGTGGCGCCTGGCCCAGCACAATATAAAAGTCGGTGCTGCCCGAGTCGGGCGCCGTATCGCGCGCCATGGCGACGGCACCGGGACAATGGGCAAGCCAGATGTGCCCGCCCTCCCGCGCGGCTGGCACGCCATCGACAAAACCGGTTTGCGCCGCGTACAGATCGCCGTTTTGCACCAGCGTCCAGTTTAGCGAGGCATCCCAGCTGCGCTCGAATTCAGGGGGCAGTTGCTGATCGGCGCTCGGTGGCAAATCACTTTCCGTGCCGGCCTGAGCCACAAAGCCTTCAATAACGCGGTAGAAACTCAGGCCGCGATAAAAATCCTCGCGTACGAGATCGCGAAAGCGTGCGCTGGTTACCGGTGCGAAGTCCGGATTCAGTTCCAGCACGATCTCGCCCTCGCGCATGCCGACGAAAACCAGATTTTCCGGCGCCACCTTGCGCCAGATCTGGCTTTCCTG